>CAYWAX010000108.1:0-6586 GCA_964456425.1 uncultured Nitrospinaceae bacterium
CTGCCTCCACGCCATCTTCCTCATCAATTAAACCGTTAGGGAAGTATGCTGTTTCATCGTAATCAATTTGAATTCCATTGTATTTTAAAATTACTTCTTTAATGTCAGGCATCTACCATCTCCTCAACACCGTAGGTTTTAATCATATAATTGTAATTCGATATTCAAATATATCATAATTTTGAGTAAAATTTTTTTCCATGCAGTAAAAGGTCACCATGCCATTTTTAGCTAAATAAAATAAAAAATGTTTTTTTTAGATGTATTCTGATAAATTATATCAAATTATTATTTATTAATAGGGGGGATTTTACTTGTCTGAAATAGAGGATTATCCAGAGTCTACTCAACCACACCTTGATGAAATAAAGAAATTATATTTTGAAGAAAATAAATCAGAGGAAGAAATAGCAACAAAACTTTCAATAGACGAATTAGATATTATGGACGCTGTACTAATGTTAGAAATGGATTCCGACGACGACTCTGATGATAACAATTCAATAGATCATGAGGATTCTAATGATGAAGACGATAAAAAAATAGAGTCTGAATTAGATTCTAATCATAATATTTCCATAAAAGGTTTTGGAAATGAGTTTCAAATAGGATTTGTAAGCGATGATGAGATTCAATCTATCTGCGAAGATGAAAATGATATTAATGAAGTTATAGAGGAACTTTCTGAAAGAAATGATTTTTTGCAAATATATGGTCCCGATATTGAAGACTGTACTTTCTACGATAAATCTGGAACAGAACTTGATCTGCCCAAAGAATGGGATGATGAAAGGTTAATTACCGAAGATGGATTATCTATAGCAGTAAGCGTTATTAATATGGAAGCGTGTACAAATCACAAAAACGATTTTATGGAAAGAATTGAAGAACTAGTCTCGGATAAGGATAATTTGCATTCAAAGATTCCATATTTTGATATCGAAAAAGATGGCAGCAATATAAAAAAGAAAATAACTGACGAATTCAACAACCTATTTATTGAAAAACCAACTAATGAAAAATTTCTTATACAAAAACATATTGAAAAGGGTGACTGGGGAACTTTGGAAATAAACAATAATGTGAATAGTATAGTGATTCTTGCATTAGAAATTGAGGGCTATACAAAAACATTATTAGGATTTTTTTATTATGATAATAATCAAATTGAATTTAAGAGATATTCGACTGATGATATTGAGACAGAAGGAACAAGAGATAGCTACGAAATATATAATGCCGTTAATTACGAGACAATTTGGGAAGGTTAGAAAATTATTTCAGACCATGCTGTATTTATTCTGGCGGGCGAGTCTTCGGCAATAACCGTGTCAGCTATTTCATCATCGGTCTATATTTTGATTAATGTTTCTCCCATCCTTTTTTTATTTTTTCTTCGATCATTTTGTCGGCAATTTGAGATGCATTTTTCTTGTCCGGTGATATTCGGACTTCTTTTTTGAGTGGATCTTTTCGATTCGGACTGTAATCTGTCCAATGAACGATAAAAGCTGGGAAATTCGAATCTATTTTTTCTTTGTTGGTTTTCCATAGCAGTAATTTTTGAACTGCCTTTGTCCCTTTTGTGGATTTGCTCCATACCTCACGCCGAAGTATTTTGCTAGCCGGCAAATCAATCGCTTTTACTTTTTGGTCTTGATTTTGAATGAGAACCCGTTCCTGCAATTGGGAGAATCGAATATCGGTTTTGTTGATTTCCTTATCTACTCTTATATTTTCTAGAACTGGATGGATTAAGCTTGCGGAAGATTGGGGGGATAAGGGTTTCCAGGAATTGTCTTCAAAACTAATTACCATACTCTTTATAGAGTCTCCTGATGAATGCTCTACCTGAATATCGGTAACTTTAATTTCGACGACAATTTCAGGACGTATGAATTGATATATTTCACCGCTTCCACTAGCTTGGCGGAAAGAAGAACCAACGGAAAGAGGTTTTATCTTTTTCATTAGAGATTTTCGTTCTTTTTCGCTTTTTAAGTTTCCGCAACCACTTAGCACCTGATATTGCCCATCAGAACGCATTAATCCCAAAAGAATGGATCGAACCTGCGATGCATCCTCTGTTTTTTCTGTATATCCCAGTACGACCATGTCAATACTGAAAGAAGGTTTGATCTTGTATATTCTTGTACCTTGGTCTCTCGCTACGAGTCCTTCTGCTTTCCCGCCGTCTACTAGTTCTTCAAAAAGTTTTTCTATTTCTACAGGAGAACCTACTGTATCGGTGCGTATACTCTGTACTCTCTTCCCCCCATCCAGTAACTTCTGGATAGAACTAAATGTCTCTGTGTAATTTTCAAAAGGAGCTTGTTTCTCTTTGTCTCCACCTTCAAGAATGTCAAAAGCCATAAAGCCAAGCCGATTGACATCTGCTTTTTTTCCTCCGCCCATAGCACTTCTAAGATCGCCTACCCGAGCACGGTCTTTCTGAGTTGCTGCGAACAGTTCTCCTGCCAATACGGTTCTATCATGAAATCTACTGGAGTATTTTGCAGCTTCTTCAAGTAATGGAATGTTTCCGGATATGACTCTGCCATTTGGATTTGCAAGGAAACAATCCTTTGCGTTCATGATCAGAAACCATAGTTCCCCGTCTACTTTTGGTGAAACCAGATGTTTTCCAGATAATATTGCACTTTGAATATCTTCCTTTGTCAAAGATCTGTACCCACCAGCTACTCTTGACTTGTAACCACGTAACATTGAAGCAAGTACCTTGTCTTCTATTGATCCAGTTTCTGACAAGAATCCTTTGCCAAGTGGTTTTTCATTCTTTTTTGTAGCCATGGTTTTTCCTTTATTTTTCTTTGGGAACCTTTAATTCCATTTCACTTAAATGCAATAAAAGCTGATAACTTTCTCCCTTGATACGTCCTTCAAGAAAAGCCCTGTATGGTTTGCCGTTAGTTTGGAAAATAAGAGGGTTTAAACCCTTTGTCCCTCCGCCTAAAAGCATAAGACTATCTTCGTCGCTCAACTCCTTAGCCATATTGTATAGAAAATCATAGGTCAAACCGTCTATATGATTCAATTGTATGGTTTTGCGAAAAACAAATTTCCTAATTGCTTCAGTTACCTTTATTTTTTTTCCGCTCCATACAATAGGAACTTCTTCATGGACATTCGGTTCTACCTCAACTGGATCTCGTTGTTCCCGTTCAGATCCATCGGGATTGATTATCACTTCCATGATTTTCGGAGCAGCGTACATTACTTCACCCTTAGAGGTTAAAAAAACAGTCGACGTAGACGAAATAGTTTTGCCGATGAACTCTGAATCGATTTCAGGATCTTCTTTTATTAAGACTTCAGCATATTCTTCCCCGTGATCGTTTACGAGCGATTCGTGTGAGTTTCTCTCAGTAGATGCGAGGTATCTTTTGAAATAAACTGAGTTGCCAGAAACACCCATTTCAGGCGGAGATTCCGGTTTCAGAAAACCCATCATGACAGTTGCATTTCTTCCTGCTGCATTACTTAAATGTACTTTTCTGGTCATTCTAAATCCCTTTGCTAGTTAAAACATATCAAAATCAAGATCGCCAGAATCTTCTTCTTCAAAATCCTCAACAGTAATTTTTTTCAGTTCAGACCATTGAGGATGTGTTGGAACTCCGACTAGGCAAAAATATCCGTCTTTATTTTTCAATATAATTCCTGTTTCGACTCTGTAATCCGAACGATAGTTGAAAGGAATCTTGAAAATCTCACCGTCTCTTAATTCTTTGTCAAGATTAGGGTCTATTTCTATGGGGTCAAGCAAAAAAACAGAAGTAACTTCTAAATCCAGTAAATCTCTAGACGTAGCAGGAGAGTCTACGGTTTGTGCTACACTAAGAGTGGAATCGATAAGTTTTAAAGGTTTGCCTGTATCGTCCATACCTACGAGGTCCTTGTTAGGCACCCAAGTTCCATCGTCTTTGAAATAACCTTGCGCGGTCATTCCAGAACGAATCAATGTTGAACCATCTTCAACAAGGGATGCTCTTATACATACCTCATCTTCAACATCCAGTGCGACTCTTTTCTTTTTGCCATAGAGTTTTGCTCTGTCTATTTTCTTATGGTCAAAAGTAGATTCTTTTTTTTTGTATAAGATAACGATAGGCTTGGCCATTGTTCTCCGTTTCTCTAAATAAAAAAATGAAACCTTGCTATATACTAACTATTTGTTTTCGAACGCAGCCATTCTAGAACTGCCCATGTTGCGTCCAGATCTTCTTGGTTGTATAGGAGGATTTCTTTAATGATTTGTTCTCTTCTTGCTTTGTCATTGTTTTCTTTGGCCTCAAAATATTGAACAATTGCCCAGTTTCCTCCAACATCCTGCAGTTTTCTTGTAAAACCTATATATTTTTCTATCACTTTCAAACCATAACCTTCTCGTGGGATAGCAATTGAGTTTCTGGTTATAGGGAGTAAATCTAAAAGATTTCTTTTTATTCTTTCTGCGATACCATCGGAATCGCCATACCTGTCAATATATAAGTTTAATTTTGTTCTTTCATATGGAGCCCAGTGCACAAAAGGAATATTCCCATGTTCGTTAAAAATTACGTTTGCTTTTTGAAGAAAATCTTCCCAGGCTAATTTGTCTCCGTTTTCCTCAAAACTTGCAACGGATGGTAGAAATTCCCCTTTATTTTTCCCATATACTTGTATTCCCCAAAGATAAATCATTTCTTCAGGAGCTAAGTTTGGCGGGATTCCTTCAAGATCGAACATCACATAGTTGTCAAGAATTGGAATATCAGGTGTTTGGATCAATATTTCATTGTTTTCAATCATTGCGCGTGAATGAAGAAGTATAGATTTTGCCTTTTTCCCAACTCTTATTCCGGAATCTTTGACGAATTCACCTAGTTCTATTTCCGTGAATGTACTATTGATTTGCTCATAGGTTTTGATGTTTTTTTTATGTAACGCAATAGCAAGAGATTGGTCAATGTCATATACCAGAGAAACGTCTCTTTTTTCTGTTGCATTTGACCAGCAATGATCATGAAATCCACAACCAGCACACTTACTTGCACCAACAGGACTGTAGGGGGGATTTTTTAATTTTCTTGTTTGTATCATTGCTTCTAAAGTGTTGAGTGCATTTACTCCGCCGTCATAGGCAACGGTTTCTAGCTGATTTGATTTCGTAAAAATTTGAAGTTTCAGGGGTATTTTTTTGAAATTTTGCTCAAAAACCCATGCACATAAGGTAATTTGTTGTTTTATGCGAAGATGTTCGTCTTTAATTGTTTTTACCATTTTGCAGTCACGAATAAAATATTCATCTTCTTCTAATATAAAGAAGTCTGCACCTGCAAAAATTTCTACTTCAGTTGAGTCTATTAAGGTTTTGGTAGATAGAATAGGTTGGTATATAACCTGTTCTTTATCTTCAATCGCTAACAATGTATTTTCCGCACGGAGTTCTAAGCTTCCTTCGCCTAAATCGAGATGTTTCCCTAATGAAAGAAGATGGTTTTTCCGGTGATTTTTGCTGTGCTGAATAATAAGATTGTTTAGTGGGTCAGAATCAGACTGGGGTATTCCTTGATTTTCCAAGTAAATGCGTAAAACACAATAACTTGGATTGAAGATAGAACTCAAGTCTTTGCCGTTAAATTGCAATGGTTTACCTTCTAATTGGAAATATTAGTATATTATACATAAATTTATCGGACACAATAAATTTTTATTTCGATTTTAGATTGAAAGATATGCTCGTATTATATTTTTTTTCAAGCTCAGCAAGAAGTTGTATCGTTTTTTCAGATACGGGGACCCCATTCTTTTTCATTTCTTTTTCTCTTTGGACGGCCATATGACCTGGGATTTGCACCGGATTAATTGGATCCATGGGAGTAGAATTTTTGATTTCACGAATTCTTATATCGGTTTCTTTTTTAAAGGAATCTAAAGATTGGAATAGATCGGGTTTAATGGCAAAGAAGGCTTGTCCCGTATTCGTAGGAGAGGCAAAATCTGCATTAAAGTCGATAACGTTACTTCCAAAATTTGCCTGGTTCATTACTCCTGCCATCATACCTACTATTAAGTTAAGACCGTATCCTTTATGACCACCAATAGGAAGCAAAAACCCTTCGCTTGCTTTTTTGGGATCCGTTAACGGTGTTCCATCTTTATTGAGCATCCAACCAACAGGCATTTCCTTGTCCATATCTGCATACACTTTTATTTTTCCGTAGGAAGTCTCGGTAGTTGCTATATCTAATACGATAGGGTCTTCTTCCCCTGCAGGAATCGAAAAAGCAATGGGGTTTGTACTGAGCAGCATATCTGTACCGCCCCAAGGAGGCATATGATTTGCATTGGCTACTGCCATATAGATACCGATAAGATCGTGAGAGAGGGTCATAGCTACATATACTCCAGCTGCCCCGGCATGATTGCTGTTTTGTATTCCTATCCAGGCAAGACCGGATTCTTTAGCTTTTTCTATGGCTAAATCCGCAGCATGAGTCATTACCAGTTGTCCAAATCCATTGTCTCCATCTACAAGTGCACTAACGGGTGTTTCGTGAAGAGTTTTTACCTTTGGATTAAG
>CAYWAX010000109.1:0-6567 GCA_964456425.1 uncultured Nitrospinaceae bacterium
TGGTGTAAATATGAACGCGGTATGGGATAAACTAAAAGCAACAAAACCAATCGTTGAATTCCGTACAGAACCTAAAATGCAGTTAGTGATTGCATGTGAGAGACCATTTGATATGCATAACCTTTCCGGTCGTGTGTACCAAAATGTATTAAAAAAACCTGAACTAGCAAAGAAAATTAAAATAGGTTACTACAAAGAAGGTCAAGTTCTTCTTGGTAACCAAGCTGCAGCAGTGAAGGGTGGACCACATCCAAATGCTGGAAAACTGCTTGTTGATTTTCTTTTAAGTAAAGAAGGTGCTGATGTTTTTGTTGAAGGTGAAGCTATTTACTCTTTCCGTAAAAATTACACTGCACCAGCAGCAGCAAGACCTTATCTCTTAGACCTCAGTAAACATAAACTACTTGGTCTGAAAGATTGGGTTGGAGCGCAAAAGAAATTTAAAAAAGTCCGCGGAGAGTGGATCAAACGTTTCAAATAGACTGATATATAAATCGACTGAACGGGGCTCGGTTTTTTCGGGCCCTGTTCTCTTGTGATTATTTCCTAATGTATCCAATTCGAATGTAGGGCTATGAGTAACGAAAACACTACGATTGAACCCAACACAGAGAGAACCGCATGGTGGAAAAGTTTTGTAACCACGGAAAATGTGATTACATCTATAACTAGCCTTGTTATCTTTCTCGCAATAATCTTGCCATTGTTCTGGCTTATAGTAAGCAGTTTTCAAATTTTAGATGATATGGGTTTTGATACGGAATGGGGATTAGGAAATTATTATGAAGTTTTTCAAGGTCGTGTTATTCGTAAAGCTTTTATAAATACTCTTATCATAAGTACGGGAACTACTATTTTAGCTAGCTTTTTAGGTGTATTACTTGCATGGATTAACGCTCGCACTAATTGTCCTTGGCGAGATAAAATTGAACCATTTAACTTAATACCTTTTTTCCTAAGTCCTTTTGTAGGTGCTATTGCATGGCATAATTTGGCAGCGCCGAAAGTAGGGTTTTTGAATAATATAGCAAGAGGAATTTTTGGAATAGAAGGTCATATCATGAACGTAGATAATATTTTTGGTGTTATCTGGGTTACTGGAATTTTCTTTACCCCATTAGTTTATCTTTTTGTAGTGGGTTCCTTGAGAAGGATGGACCCTTCTTTAGAAGATAGTGCGCGTACTACTGGTGCGAGTTTATTTCGAACAACAATGACGGTAACTTTGCCATTAGTGACACCAGCTATTCTATCTGGTGCGATTATAGTATTTGTTACATCAGCTGGAGAATTCGGCGTTCCTTTCAAACTAGGTGCTCCCTACGGTTATGATACTTTAACTACACAGATTTATTCAAAAGCTGTTGGAGATGATGCTAATCACTATCTTGGTGCAGCCATGAGTATGACGCTTGCAGCCATTACATGCGTTTTAATTTGGATTCAAAGACGGATTATCGCTCCCAAAGAGTACACTACAGTTACGGGTAAAGGATTCCGCCCAAACACGATAGATTTAGGTCGTTGGAAATGGGCAGCTTTATCGGTTAATTTATTATACATTTTTGTTGCCGTTATCCTCCCTCTTATTTGTTTGCTTATTGTAAGTTTCCATCCTGTCTGGGAGGGAAAAATAATTCCGGCCGATTTAACTTTGTGGAATTATAAAAAAATCTTGTATTTCTGGTCCCCTGAAAGTATAGGTATAGCAACAAGAGGAATTATCAATAGTTTCATACTAGCTTTTTCAGGTGCAACAATTGCGATGATTTTTGCAATTCTTATTAGTTATATGATCCACAGAACAAAAGGTTTTGGTGCTACAGCTCTTGATTTTCTATGTGTTATTCCTATTGGATTTCCAGGAATAGTTTTAGCGATGGGAGTATTAGTTACTTATATCAAAACCCCAATTTATGCGACACTTGGTATTTTACTGGTTGGATATATAACTCGGTTCTTTCCTTATGGACAAAGAAATATCTCGTCCATTATGCTCGCGATATCAGAAGAATTAGATCAAAGTTCTCGAATGGCTGGTGCTAGCTGGCTAACTACATTACGTCGCATTACAATACCACTTTTGAAACCAGGTATTTTTGCGGGATGGATTTTATTGTTTGTTATTTTCTTACGAGAACTTTCAATTTCTATTATTTTATATTCAGTTGGGACAGAAACATTATCTGTAGGCGTTCTCTACTTAGCAGATTTTGAAGGTGACCCTCTAACTGCCGCTTTAGCAATAGTTCAAACAGTCATACTCTTGGGTTGTATTATTTTATTTAGGAAAGTTGCAGGAAAAGAGGCACTTACTGCTTAGAAAATTGATATAAGGTATTTTATGACTAACGATAAAATGAAAAATTATCTGACGATCCAAAACTTAGTAAAATATTTTGGAAATGATCGTGCAGTTGATGGTATTTCATTTGATCTGACTGAAGGTGAATTTCTTACCCTTTTGGGACCTTCAGGATGTGGAAAAACAACAACTTTAATGTGTATAGCTGGTCTACACAAACCAGACGCAGGTGAAATAAGTGTTGGAGGAAAATCTTTCACTTCAATGGAAGGAAATATTTTCTTGCAACCCGAGAAACGTGATATTGGAATGGTTTTTCAGAGTTATGCAATATGGCCTCATATGACCGTTGAAAAGAATATTTCTTATCCATTAGAAGTACGTAATTGTGATCCAAGTGAAATTGAAGATAGAGTTATGGAGGTCATTCGATTAGTAGGACTCGAAGACATGGTGGGAAAAGATGCAACTCAACTTTCTGGTGGTCAACAACAAAGAGCAGCACTAGCTCGAGCAATAGTATGCGATCCTAGCTTACTACTTTTTGACGAACCTCTAAGCAATCTTGATCTGAAGCTTCGAGAAAAAATGCGTTTAGAACTTAAAAGAATACAAAACGAGGTAGGTATTACTTCTGTATATGTGACACACGATCAGGCTGAAGCGCTTGTAATGAGTGATGAAATTATAGTTATGAGTAAAGGAAAAATTGAGCAAAGCGGAGGACCGCACTCTATATATGCCAAACCTGTTAATAGGTATGTAAGTAATTTTATTGGAATGGCTAATTTGCTCGAAGGAGAAATGGCAGTAGTGTCTAAAACAGGTTTGAGCGAGATCTCTGTCTCTCAGGATGGTGAAACAATATCAATACCTTGTGTTTTAGATGATGATTCTATTAGTCAAGGTGACACAGCAGTACTGTCTGTCAGACCTGAGAATGTATACGCGATAAAAGAAAAACCAGATGGTCCTACTATCAAGGGTAAAGTAATTCAGACTGTTTTCTTAGGGAATTATGTTGATTGCAGAGTTAGATGGGGAAATTTTGAATGGAAAATTCAAGCTCATCCAAGAGAGCATTTAACAGAAGGGGAAGAAGTTTATATTCGTTTGGACTCTAATCATGCATTGGCAGTTTTACCATAAAGGAGATTGTTTGTGCCCACAGTTCAAATTCAAAGCCTAGTTAAGCGTTTTGGTAAAGAAGTAGCTGTTGCAGGAATAGATCTGAGTATTGAGAAAGGAGAGTTTGTTACTCTTTTGGGTCCTTCCGGTTGTGGGAAAACAACAACTCTTCGCTGTATTGCTGGTCTTGAACATCCCGATGAAGGCGAAATATCTATTTCTGGAGAATTAATTACTTCCGTAGAAAAAGACATATTTTTAAATCCTGAAGATCGTAACTTGGGAATGGTGTTTCAAAGCTATGCAGTTTGGCCTCATATGACTGTATTTGACAACGTTGCTTTTGGATTGAAAATTCGTGGAGTAAGTCGTAATGATATTAAAGAAAAAACAGACAAGGCTCTGGAATTAGTTGGATTGTCTAATGTTGCAGATCGCTATACTACTAAGCTGTCAGGAGGACAAAGGCAGAGAGTGGCATTAGCAAGAGCTATTGTTTACAGGCCTGAAGTTATACTTTTTGATGAGCCACTTAGTAATTTAGATGCAAAACTTCGCGAGCAAATGAGAATTGAGTTAGTTCGTTTGCAACAAGAAGTGGGAATTACTTCAATATACGTAACACATGATCAAACCGAAGCACTGGTAATGAGTGATCGTGTAGTGGTTATGGATAAGGGAATTATTCAACAAATAGATAATCCAGAAAGAATATATGCGAATCCAAAAAATTCTTTTGTGGCAAATTTTATTGGTGTAGCTAATCTTATAGAAGGTGAATTTCTTTCTAATGCAGGCGAATTTGCAGATGGTAAATTTATTTTTGGAAAAGAGAATGAATTTTTTAATCTTAGAGCTTTATGCAAAGATTCTGTTTCTAGGGGGCAACGAATAGTCCTTTCAGTAAGGCCAGAAGATATTAGATTATTTTCGGATGCACCACCAAATGGGACGACTAATATATTAGAAGGAGAAATTGTCGACACTGTATATCAAGGGAATCTTCTAGATTGCCAGGTAAGGATAGGTAATAATGAAATTGCAGTACAGATGAATCATTTTGAAAAACTAATAACTGGGCAAAAAGTTTTTATCTCTTTCTCTCCTGAACATGCTTTATTTCTCGCCGAATAATTCACTTTGTTTGTGCACAAAAACATATATGTTGAAATGATCAATTCTTAGTGATAATGTCGCAAATTCAGTTGTAATCTCTTATACATAATCAATCACTTTTAAATGAACGAAAAAGTTATGAATAATAAAATTTTTCAAGAACAGTTTGCTGATGGATGTAAGGATTCAGGTCTTACTGATACCACTGGTCCGATTATTGTAGGTTTTTCTGGGGGTTCAGATTCCTGCGTATTGCTTCATATATTGAATATTCTTTTAGGAGATAAAAGAAAAATTGTTGCAATACATGTAAATCATAGTTTGAGAGACATAGATTCCGACAAAGATGCAAAACATTCAAAAACCTTTTGTGATTCCAGAAAAATTATTTTCCATGAAGAGAGGGTTGTAGTACCTTCCGTTTCATCTTTGGGCTTAGAAGCAGATGCTAGAGAATTAAGAATTCGAGTTTTTCAAAAGTTTCTTAAGAAATACAAATCTACAGTTTTAGTTTTGGGGCATCACTTGAATGATAATGCTGAAACTATACTGATGAGACTAATAGAAGGAAGCGGAATAAAAGGTCTTTCGGGTATTCAGCAAAATTCAGAACATTCGTTTTTAAATGCAAAGAATAATCTGAAATCTACATCTTATTACACTATTTTCAGACCTATGTTGAATATTAAAAAAGAAGAAATATTAAATTTCTGTAAATCAAACGATATTAAATTTGTTACAGATAAAACAAATAATGACAAATCAAGATTCAGGAATAATGTAAGGCATAATATTTTGCCTGTCTTGGAAGAATCTTTTGGAGATTCAGCAATAGAGAATATTGTCAGCAGTTCTTTAAATTTAAATCAAGCACGTTTGTTACATGACGAAGTTCTGTCTATACACTTAGAAGAACATTTTATTGTAAATAAAGACACAGTAAAGATAAGGGATGTTAGGAAGTTAAAGAATAAACCTTTGGCCATACGATCAGGAATTATCAAATTTGCTATAGAAACTGTAATAGAAAAGAATTCGTTGATTAAGAAACAAAGATTACCCGTTAAAAAATATATAGAATCTATTGATCTGCTAGTACAATCAGAAAATCCATCTTCTAGCGTTAATTTAGGGATGGGGATAGTAGTGAGACGAGAATATGAAGATTTGTCATTAGAATTAAGGACAGACAGAAAAAAAATAGAAAAAATCTTTCCTATTAAAATAGGAGGAGTAACACACTTAGATGAGTTTGAGATGTCTGCTGAGATTTATCTAAGAGAAAATCTAGTTCCTTCAGAAATGAGTAAAAATAGGGAGAATATGATTTTTCTAGATAATGACACATTGCAAGAAGAAATCGTTTTCAGGACAAGAAAAGAAGGGGATAGGTTTTATCCAAGAAATTCATCAGGAAGTAAAAAACTAAAGAAATATTTTATTGATATGAAGATACCAAAAGTACAAAGGGATGAGATTCCTCTTCTAGCAATTGGTTCTGAAATTATTTGGATAGTAGGACATGATTATTCTCATAATTATCAGGTTTCCGAAAATACAAAAATATGCATTGAAATTAAACTGAAAGTTAATGAAAACTGATTGTTCTTATTGATGGAAAAACAATTGGATACATGCAATATTTTTAATTTAACTTCAAAAAAAGAATGGACAATAAAGTTCAAACATTGTTAACTATACATAAGTTTTTACGGGGGTTTTAATTTTAAAGAAAGAAGGGAATAGAATTTGAGCCAGTTTTATAAAAATATTGCACTTTGGATGATAATAGGATTAGTAATGGTTGGGCTTTTTCAAACTTTTAATCCTGCTGGGAAATCTACGAATGAAATTGTATATAGTGATTTTTTGAGAGAGGTTTCGAATGGTCAAATTTCTGAAGTTACTATGCAAGGCGACTATATAAAAGGTCGTTATTTGTCTGGAGGTCTTTTTCAAACATTTGCACCTAAAGATAGCAATCTAATCAATATTTTGAGAGAAAAAAAAGTAAGAAT
>CAYWAX010000110.1:0-6547 GCA_964456425.1 uncultured Nitrospinaceae bacterium
AATAGCAAAAACAGGAAAAAGAGTTGAGGCAATAAACATTAGAGAAAGTGGCGGAGCAATAGAGTCTACTGCCAAAGCTACAAGAATAGGGATGGAAATGTTAAGAAATCTGTCAACCGAACTTAGACAAGAAGTCCCCTTAAGCAAACTTCTTTTAGGACTGAATTGTGGTACCTCAGATACTACTTCTGGTCTATCTCATAATAAAGCTACTGGTTGGGTAACAGATAATGTCATAAAAGCTGGAGGAAGAGCTCTCCTAGCAGAAACAACAGAAATGATGGGTGGGGAAGGTGTTCTCGCAGATAAATGCGTCAAACCTCAACATGGAAAACGTATATGGAATATGGTTCAAGAAATGGAAGACCGAATTTTAGCATGTGGTGTAGATCTTCGAGGAAGTCAACCTACTGGAGATAACATGGAAGGTGGACTTACTACTATTGAGGAAAAATCATTAGGTGCCATTCAAAAAGCTGGGAATGCACCTATTGTAGATGTAATTCCTTGGGCAAAAAGAGCTAGCAAAAAATCTGGATTACACGTTATGGATACTCCAGGTCACGGTGGAGAATCTATCACAGGGATTGCCGCTGGTGGTTCTCAAGTTCTCATCTTCTCAACTGGCGGGGGACATACAATCAATCATCCTTTAATGAATACAATTCGAATTACAGGAAATCCGCTATCGGCAAAACTTCAAAGAGATACTACAGACGTAGAAGTTACAGATATCTTTGAAGGTACACCAATAGAAGTTGCTGGAAGAAGAGTTTACGATGAGGTAATCGACGTTGCTAGCGGAAAAATGACGAAAGCGGAAATTCTACATGAAGATAACGCATTTGCAATAAACAGATGTGGACCTAGCGTATAAATTTTCATATGAATATGAAGGAATCTATAAAGGTTCTTCCTTATATAGACGTTATCAATAAACTTGCTATAGAGGAAAAGTCAGAGGGTTGGTTGGCTTGGTGCGAGGACAATGAATTATTTCAATATCCAGTTTTAGAATGGATAAACAATATAGCTGAAACTATAAGAAATACTGGTTCAAAGAAAAACTTAGAAATTGCTTCAGGTAATGGAATTATTGGAAATGCAATCAAAGATTCAGGATTGCCAATAGTTCTATCGGATTTAACTGGCAAACAAGACATTGAAAATCTAGATGCCAAGAAAGCACTAAGTAAATACAATCCAGATTTAGTCTTTACATGTTGGGTACCATTTGATTCCGAGATTGATTCTTTGATCCTAAATTATCCGACAGTCAAATGGTATTTGACTGTCATTCAAACTGGACCTGGATTTCTTGGAAATGAGTTGATTTGGAATTTCCCAGGATGGAATTTTAAAGAAATTTTATCGACTATCGACTTTTCAGTTTCTAGAACAGATTTCCTGACAAATATAGATCACGGCGAACATATTGTTCATGGAAAAACTTTTTTATTTACTAGAGAATTAGGATTGAACTAATTATGTCTCCAAACACTACTCCTGAATTTCTTAACTATTTTCTTAAAGAAGTATTCTTTAAGTTAGAAATGCCAAAGTCTGATGCTGATTGGATAGCCGATACACTTGTTCAAGCTGAACTAAAGGGTGTATCTAGTCACGGTGTAATTCGTATGCCACAGTATACAAAAAGATTAGAACTATCCCTTGTAAACCCGAAACCAAAAATAACTACGATCAAAGATGCTGGTTCGCTTGCTTTACTCGATGGAGACAACGGAATGGGGCAAATAGTTTCCAGAGATGCAATGCAAAACTGCATTCAAAGAGCAAAAAATCATAACGTTGGGGTTGTTTTTGTCAAAGAAAGTAATCATTTTGGAGCTGCAGCAACTTATACAGTTCAAGCTGCAAAAGAAGGAATGATTGGAATATGTACGACAACTACGATTCCGATTATGGCTCCTAGTGGAGGGAAAGAAGCCAAAGTTGGGAATAATCCAATTTCAATTGCATTTCCATCTGAACCTATGATGGTTCTGGATATGGCACTAAGTAATGTCGCCAGAGGATATGTAATTGAAGCTGCAAGAGCTGGAAAAGCTATTCCAGAAAGTTGGGGGAAAGATGAAGAAGGAAGACCGACTACAGACCCTAATGAAGTATTAAAGAGTTCTTTATTATCCTCCATAGCCGAACACAAAGGAAGTGGACTATCGATTGCGATCGATGCAATGCTTGCTAGCATTTCCGGTTCTCGAAATAGTTCGGATATAATTGGAATTAATGATTTTTCAGGAAAAAGTGGGGTAACCCATTTATTCATTGCTATTAATATTGAGTCTTTGACTCCAGTTCAAGATTTTTCAATGGCCGCCAATATTTTTTTTCAAATGCTTAGAAATACTGAGAAAGCTGAAGGTATAGAAAGAATTTATATGCCCGGAGAAATAGAAAAAGAATTGGAAGCAAAACATAATAAAGAAGGATTAACACTATCCAAAGAACGTTTAAACGAACTTGATGAAATAGCTGAGAGACTTATCATTCCTCCTCTACAAAGGACGAATGATGAATAAAGAAGATTTTATGATTTACAGGGATTTCGCTTCAGAAATTGCAACTGATGCTGGTCATCTTTTATTTGATTTCTTTGGGAAACAACTCAAGACTGAGTATAAAGATAAAAATAACACAGACCCAGTTAGTGAGGCAGATATTGCAAGTCAACAATTTCTAACAGATCGTATTAAAAAACAATTTCCAGAGCATGGCATTCTTGGAGAGGAAACGTTAGAAAACGATAAAAAAGAAGATATTGAAAATGACAAATCTGATTACCTTTGGGTTTTAGACCCCTTGGATGGAACTAAAAATTTTTTAAATGGTCTTTCTATCTGGGGATGTTCAGTTGGCCTTCTTTATAAAGGGGAACCAATCGCAGGAGCAATATTTCTTCCAGAAGCAACAGGGGAAAAAGATTTCGTTATATACAAAGCTTCTTTAGGAGGTGGTGCTTTTTTAGGATCCCAACAAATTTCAGTCACTACAGAGAAAATTCCATCAAGAAAAAAAACAATTAGTCTTCCTGGTTCATACTTTAATCAATTTAAGACACTTGCTCCATTAAAAAACACCTTAGGTGAAATAAGAACGACGGGTTCAATTTCATACGATTTAGCAATGGTATCTCGAGGAAGTCTCCATTATGCTTTATTTGGAGTTCCGAGTATCTGGGATATTGCTGCAGGAGTCGTAATTGTAAAAGAAGCCGGAGGCATTGCCTTACAACAAAGGTCTATTTTCAGAAAATGGGAACCACTGAAAAAATTTACAAGAACGGATGGAAACAGCAACAATAGAGAAGAACTAAGGAAATGGAAGTCTCCTATTATAGTAGGCAATACTTTTATTTGCGAATATGTGACATCGAGTATCAAAAAAATCTCAAGAAAAAGAAAACTATAAATTCTCCAGAATAATCATAATTTCTGGAAAAGTCATAAGTAGAAAAAGTAATAAAATAATCGCAATAATAAACAAAAAACAACTAGACATATTTCCCTCCACTATAAAATATTATTTCTCCAAGGATCTGACTTTTTTCGGATTGTAAGAATCTACTTTTTCACTTGCAACTCCAAGCCCTTGGATTTGGAAAACCTTACTCCATGAAGGATCATGAGAAGCTTTCCCCGAGAGTATATGGACAGAAAATTGCGTTTTATTCAATT
Source organism: uncultured Nitrospinaceae bacterium (assembly GCA_964456425.1). Classification (GTDB taxonomy): domain Bacteria; phylum UBA8248; class UBA8248; order UBA8248; family UBA8248; genus UBA3496. The sequence goes on from CAYWAX010000110.1 coordinate 3,699, forward strand.
CAGTAATACCTTTCCCTTTTTTTATAAAAAAGGAAAATAACCTCTTCTCCCCTGGCTTCAAACCTGTGATTTTATAATTCGTAAAACAACAGTTAGATGTACTTTTTCTCAAACTTGCCTGTAGAGTTACATCAAAAGCAAAATCAGAGTCAGAGTTTTTAAGAATCCCTTTAATTATATATCTAGGAGAACATGCCTTACACTTTCGAGGACTTGAAAGAGTGAGTTCTAATCTATCAACTGATATCCAATTTCTGAAATTTTTATCTCGCTGTCTAGTCATTATTGTAACAGCCGAAAGTATTCTTTTTCTATGCACTGACTGAGGATACAAACGCAAGAATCTAACTAATGCACCAACACGGCCTGATTTTTCAGCTCCTCTTAGGGCCTGATTCTGTATATGCTCTTTCATTCTAATTGCTTCTTCTGATTCAGGAAATTCCTTTAGAAATTTCGTCCATTCTCGCTCTAGTCCTGATTCTACTGATTGTTGAAATCTTGTTTTAACTAGATATTTCTTTGCTTCTTCTAGATGAGGACTAGAGGGAAAATCATAAATGAAATAGTACAGAAGTTTTGGGTTTTTTATTCTTCTAGCGTTATCAAGAGTCAGTCTTTCAAGTCTTTGCTGAGCAGCCTCAGTCCATTCACTTTTTTTCTTTTTGTATTTCTTTAAAAATTTATCATAGCCTTTTATCTTGTCTTGTATTCTTAATTTTCCAAATTCTCTCTTTTGTAAAATTATTTCTGCCTCCGAAGCAAAATTACCTTCAGAGAATTTCTTCAAAAATCCAGAAAGAGCATTTAAGTTTTTATTACCCAAAGCTTCTTCATAAGAAAGTTTTTCAAACCAGTATTTTGCTCTTCTTATGAATTTCCCGTTTGGATGATGTTTTATATATCTCTCATAGGATTTAGAGGTATGTTCTTTCATTGCATTTCTAAAAGTTACAATATCAGAATCTTTAGTTGCCAAGGGAACTTGATTTTTCACTGTTTTATTTATCAATGAACCGCAACCAGAAAAAATCAAAACAATTACTAAAATCAGAACAAATTTAATATTTTTATGTACTTTAGAGAAAGACATTTAAAAATTCCTTAAAAGAAAATTATTCATTTAAATTATTTTTAAGTAGATACTCTTCAACTGTTGGCAACTTCGGATTCGCAATGAAATCATCAACCCTTTTATTGAAATATTCAAATTCTTCATCATCTAGCAAATGCAACAACTCCTTAGAAAGATTTGAATCTACTTGCTCAAGTTCTTTTTTTAATCTTTCAATATCATTTAGATTTTCTGAATATAATTCCTCGCCACAAAAATCCCATATCACAGAGCGTAATTTAGGTTCTACGTGAAAGGTAAGACCATGATCAATACCCCAAATTCTCCCATCAGTTGATCTGAAACAGTGTCCAGGCTTTCTATCAGTATTGTTAACAAGGAGATCAAAGCAAGCAATAAGTATCATTCTATCTTTATGAGTTTCTTTCAGAGTATAATAATTTGAATCGCCATCATAATGAACACAAAACTGCATTGACCCCTCTCCGTGAGGTCCTTCTCTGATGACTGTTGGAGGAACGATATTCCAACCTAGAAAATTACTGACTAAATATGAACAACGTTCCCTATTATGAAGAGTACCAAAAGGAAAATCCCATAAAGGCCTTTCTCCCTTTGAGGGTTTATATATTGCCCAAAAATTTCTTTTTTGCGACTCTAATTCTACAATGAATGTATAATTAGAACCTTGCTGGACAAGACCTCCGTCCAAAACTTTAGACTCTAACAGTAAATGTTCAATATCATTGGGGATATATGGTATAGAACCCCCATCTATTAAATTCAAACTTCCGCTTTTAAAAGTTTTCATATTTAACAAAGACCAGAAAAAAACTGGAGAAATTATCTACTTATGAAAGTGACCATTAGTACTTGGATTTACCTTTCCAGAAACAATGAGTGAATTTCTTGAAACTGAATCAGTACCTCTCCCAGAAGCACACTCGTTGAGGCTTTGTTCAATAAATGCTTCCGCGAGAGTTCTATCTATAGATATTTCAAGAATTTGACCATTCGCATCATCTTCTTCAGAAGATTTTTCATCAGTAATTCCATGAAATTGAACAAGAAAGAGATCAACATCTTCCTGATAAGAAATGCTTGCTTGGGAAACAGTGAACTCTAAATATTTATCTGTTTCTCCTTCTTCATTATCTGCAGACAAATCTTCTGATAAGTTTTTGTTTGGTTTATTCTCTAACACTACTTTTTTAAGTGTTGTCGCCAGAGCAAAAATTTGCTCTTTCTCAATCCAAAGTGTAGCGTAAAAACGAGATTTCCTATCTGCGAGAATTCTAAATATCCTTTTTCCAGGCACTCCAATAGATTCTGTATAAAGAACATCTACTTTACCAAATTGATTTTCTTGCATTATAAACTCCGTTAATTATTAAATACCTACCAAACATTCCTTCCAATGAATTGCGTTCAAAGGTATATTAAAAAAAATATCAATCTATTATTTACAGGACAACTCTTTTTGCAAAAATTACTAGAATATCTCCTTCTATTTTTACTAACCATTACGGTAGTTGTTACTGTATGGACTCTTCTAGACAATAAACTATTTCATTCTATATTAAGCTTGCTAAAATAAAATTTATTCACGACCAAATTAAACACTAAGAAATCATATTTTACCATTTCAAAATGTAAAACATTCATTGAACAAATTATATAAAAAAAAATTTTTATGTTAAATTTCAATAAAAATTCTCACTATCAAATATTGAATGCTTTTTAATTTAAGCATCAATAACACTACTTAATAAAG
>CAYWAX010000111.1:0-6483 GCA_964456425.1 uncultured Nitrospinaceae bacterium
TTCCGTTACATTTTCTTCTTCTTTAATACCGTAAACACTAGAACTAGAAGCATAGATAAATCGCTTTACACCTGAATCTTTTGCAATTGTAACTAAACCACATAGAGCATCATAATTAATAGATTTGCCAAGTTCTGGATTTAATTCGTAACTTGGATCATTCGCAATACAAGCCAAATGGATTACAATATCCACATCTTTAAGTGCTTTTGTCATTAATTTTTGATCTCTTATATCTCCTTGAATTTCTTGTAGGGAGTCTCCCGATTTACAATGTGAAAATAAATTTTCTTCAAAAAGATATAAATCAACTACTTTCACATTATAGTTCTTACTTAAAAGCTTGGGAATTAAAATACTACCCACATAACCTGCACCTCCTGTAACTAGAACCGTCAACTTTTCACTCATTTTTTTCCTTATCAATTATAAATAATATTTCTAAAATTTACTTTAGACTTAAGGCAAATCTCCTGCTTGAAAAAAACCGTAGTCTAAAATAGCATGACAAATTGAAGTATGAACTAATTCAACAAAACCATAAAATCTCGATGGCACATAAAAATTAACGTCACCCATACTTCTAAGTTTATTTTCTGACGAAAATCCTGACAAAGTAACGACTTTACAACCTAAATCTAAAGAAGTTTGAACTCCCTTATGAATATTAATAGAGTTTCCAGAACTACTTATCGCAAAAATAATATCATTCGCATTACACATGCCAAGAATAGATTTTTCGAAAATATACTCAAAACCAAAATCATTTGAAATACATGTAATCATAGACGCATCACTAAAACATCCAGCTTTTATTCCACCATTTTTCCAAAAATCTACAGCCATATGACTTGCAATTGAAGCACTTCCACCATTTCCAATAAAATAAACTTTACTTCCATTTTTATTTAAAGCATCAATCATCTTAACTGTAGTAGAGAAACTATCTTCGAGATTCAGAATATTTCCATTTTTATCAGAAACTTCAATAGCAGAGAAAAGATTAGTTAAATCTTCAAAATATTTCCCAAATTTTCTTTGTAAGTTTTCATTCATTTTAAAAGCGCCGTTAAAAATTTAAATAAATCAACTGGTTTCACAACCGATCTGTTACCAACAATTGAAACTGCCATAGCACCCACCGCGTTACCAATAAAACCTACCATCTCCATAGGAAATCCTGCCTTTACACATGGAGCAGTAACAGAGATGTATGCATCACCTGCACCAATTGTATCAACTACTTTTGATGAAAAAACCGGAGTATGAAATACCTGATCTGAAAGAGCATAAGAAATAGACCCCAAATGTCCTCTTGTTATTGAGGATTTCTTAATATTTAACTTTTGAACTGTTTTAATCAGCAAATCTTCAATCTCACCAAATCTATCAGTTGTTGCCAATCTAAATTCGGGCTCATCTACACAAAGATAATCGATGCGTGGATATTTTGTAATCAAGTTATAACCGATGTTATCACTATTCGTCTGAGTATTCACTGCAAGAAATTTAGATTTTTCGCATATTATGTCAACGACATCTTCACCAATCAGACCATGTCCATAATCAAGTACAAGCGTCATATCATAATTTTGTAAAACATCTCCAAGATATTCAACGATTTGATTCTGAAAAGTCTGAGAAGAACGTCCCTCTTTCAAAAATCCTATTTCAAACATCTTCCTTAAAAATGCATTTTCCACAAATCTTTTTTTCACAATTGTTCTTGAATCATCTTCATAAATAAACTTTGGAGTTATATTTGGGCTTAGACTCTGTCTTATAAAATCCTCTCTGCTATCTATAGAACCAAGACCAGTTAATAAGTCAACTCGATCGCAAAAACCTGCAATATGGTTAGCTCCCGCTAAAACACCACCAGCAAATACTTCTTCATCTATGAAACGGGTAGTTATAATAGGCTCTTTAGATGATTTCCCCATCGGCTTACAATAACAATATTCATCTATAATAGTCTCACCTATTACCAAAACCTTTAAATCTTTTAAGTTTTTAAGATTCTGAATGATCTCTTCAGAAGAATATGATTTTTGAAAATTAGTTATAAATTTCTTAACCTCATCAGAATACATTCCAAAATGATTGTTAATTAACTCAGAAGAACTATAAGTAATTTCGCGAGTGATATGAAGACGCCCTCCAACACCTTCAACTGCATCTAATTCATCTTTTATTTTACCTGTAAGATCTTTATCAAAATTAGCATAATCCTCTCCTTTAACGTATACATCAGGTCTGATATTTTTAATTGCCTCAACCGCCGTTGGATTATGGTTTATGACAACATAATCAATTACTTCTATAGAAGCCAAAGCCTCAGAACGTATATTCTCGTCAAAAACTGGTCGATCTGGTCCTTTGTTTACAAAAGCATCTGACGTCAAAGAAACAACCAGAATATCTCCCTGTTTTTTAGCAGCTTGGAAATGAAAAATATGACCAGGATGGATTAGATCAAAAACACCATGACATTGCACTATAACTTTATTGTCATTTTTAAGTTTTGATATTAGAGCATGGAGTTCCTCATAAGAGAGTTTTTTTTTCTTTTGAATATCTGAATTTTGAAGTGACAATTTAAAAAATTCCTGAAAAAAACTGAGCAAATGAAATAAATCTAAAATCGGACGCTAAGACTTTCTTACACCAAAAAATTTACTATATAAAAAAATTAATAAAATACCTACTAAAGTTACAGGAAAAGAACGATGTCCGAATATAAAAATCCAATCTTCGATTCTAAAAACTGAAGAAAACAAGAATCCATTAAAATTCCATAAACATAATTCTGAAACATGACCGTTAGCCTGAAGTGGGGTATTCATAAAGCAATATTTAAGATGTCTATCATTTATGGAAACTCCAATAAAATACGTAACAAAAGATATAAAACCTAAAAAAATGTGGAAATATCGACTCAAAAGAGAATTTTTCGAAAAATATTTAACGGAGATAACGAAAAAAACAGAAGAAAAAGCTGATATCGGGAGTAAATATCTTGGACCCCAACTCCAACCTCCGAACCACTCAATCGACTTAGAATATCCAATCATTAAGAGTAACGAAAATAAGAGAGCGCTAACTATAAAACAAATTCCTTGTTCACTAATTTTAGATTTCTTGAAAATGAGAAAAAACCCAATAAAAAAACTAGGGGCAAAAAATATTATTCCTCGTGCTGGAGAAAATAAATGACCTAACATTCCTTTCAAGAAGTTCCCAGGAAATAACCCTTCTAATTCCCCACTTTTCAATCCAACCATTGCAGTATAACCAAACTGTAAGAAATTGCCTCTTCGAAGAAAATTTTCAGCAAACGAAATCGACAAACCAAAAAGTATAGCGACACCTCCCAAAATCAAAAGTCTATTTAGAAAAAATCCTATCAAGAAACTTTCTGACTCATATTTTTTTTTATAAAAAAAGTTCCATAAAATTATACTTATAAAAAGGAAGGTAAAGACAAAAGAAAGAAGAGGATTAAGCCAGACAGCAAATGAAGTAGAAATGAAAAAAAACAAAAAACTATTTCTTGATTCCCTTTTTTTGGCACAAAGCAGAAAACTCAGATAGTAAACACTTAAAAAACTCATAAACGTCCACGTTATTTCTCCATAATAATCCTTAGCATGTGGAATTATCATACTTCCAAATATCAGAAAAAATGTTGAGTACGTAGATTCTAGTTCAGTAAACGAAAAAATCTTCCTAAGAGATAGAAAAAAAAATATACAAAGGAGAAAGACTAAAACTTTGTTATACCTTCTTACAATTTTCTCAATTCTTTCTAAACGTTTTTTTCTGAATTCAGAAGTTCCTGATTCTAGATCAGTTGCAATTCGAAACCAAAAATCACCTATCACATATAAAGGAATAGAAAGAATAGGTTGACCTAAACTATAAGGGTCCTTTGTTAATCTCCCATCTTCCATGATCGTTCTAAGAGCATCCCACCTTTTCCCTCCATCTCCACTGATAACACCTTTGTCTGAAAAAATTAGAACTATAAAGATAATAGAGAAAAAAATAGCTAATCTTTTTTTTGATGAATTTATACTTGAGGGGGAAACTTGAGACAAAACAATTTCTCCATAATATTTTTTTAAACTTCCTTATTCTATATCAAATTATATTAATCTTTATATTCTGCAGAAATATTATACAAGTAGTTTATATAGATATATCTGATTATGCTCTTGACTTTTATAAAATACATATCTACTTATGATTACTTTGAGAATCAAACAAATTTAAAATGGGAAATTAAGAATCTTATGAATATATGTGTCGTAGGGTGTGGTTATGTAGGGCTGGTTACTGCTGCTGCCTTTGCTGATTTTGGAAACGATGTAGTTGCACTAGATGTTGACAAAAAGAAAATTAAATCACTATCGTCAGGGGGATGTCCTATTTACGAACCTGGCTTAAAAGAATTACTTGAAAGAAATAGAAAAGCAAAACGTATACGTTTTACTACCTCAATATCGAGTGCAGTTCACAAAAGTGAAATAATTTTTATATGCGTTGCAACACCATCGAAAAGAGATGGAAGTACAGATCTTTCCCAGATTAAAGTTGCAGCATCACAAATTGCTAAAAATATAAACAACCCAAAAATAATAGTTAATAAGAGTACAGTTCCCATAGGAACGGGTGAACTTGTAGAGAAAGTAATAAATAAGAATTTAAACAAACCTGCTCTATTTGATGTAGTCAGCAACCCTGAATTTCTTCGAGAAGGACAGGCTATAAGAGATTTTTTTGAGCCTGACAGGATTGTTATAGGCTCAAATTCAGAAATGGCGGCTGCGAAAGTTAAAGAATTATACAAAACTTTAAAATGTCCGGTAATTTCGACAGATTTATATAGCGCTGAATTAATAAAATACGCATCTAATGCATTTCTAGCGACAAAGATAAGTTTCATAAATAGTATTGCAAATATCTGTGAAACAACAAATGCAAATATTGACGATATCGCCTTGGGGTTAGGATCCGACAAACGAATAGGTCATGACTTTCTTCAAGCTGGTCTCGGCTTTGGAGGATCATGTTTTCCAAAAGATTTGCAATCGTTACTTAGTACGTCTATAGAACTTAAAGATCCTTTGAAAATAATAAAAGAGGTTATTGAACAAAACAGAATAAGAGTACCAAGAATCTTAAATAGAATTATAAAAAGAATTGGGCTGTCAAAAAAACCTAAGCTTTATGGAAAAACAATAAGTGTTTTAGGACTTGCCTTCAAGCCAAACACCGATGACTTACGAGAAGCCAAAAGTATAGAACTTTGCAATGCTATTCTTAAAGAAGGTGCAAACATCAATACCTACGATCCAATTGCAATGAAAAAAGCAAAATCTATTTTAAAAAGCAAAAAAGTAAATTTTTGCAAGGACCCATATAGTGCTACCAAAAACACAGATTTAGCTATCTTCATCACTGAATGGCCAGAATTTAAACAATTAGACTTAAAACGTCTAACAAAAAATATGACGAATGCAATAATTTTTGATGGTAGAAATATTTATGATGTTAAAGAGATGGAAAAATTAAAAATAGAATATCATAGTATAGGTCGTCCTAGTTATTATCCTTGATTTGTTTTACTTACTTTTCAGAGAATCTACAAAAAGAGAAATCCCATTTTCAAGATTTACTTTAGGTTTCCAGCCTGTTTTTTTGTTGAAACTCAATGATGATAAACTTATGCTATCCAATTCTCCCTGTCTTAAAGGTAATTTTTCAACTACCGATGGTTCTTTACCAAGGCAATTCACTAAACAATCCATAACTTCTTCTACCTTCGTAGCTACACCCGTTCCTAAATTAAAAATTTCTCCTTCAAAATCTAATTTCGAAGCAATTTTAAAAGCATCAACTACATCAGACACATAAATATAGTCTCTACATGCTTTCCCATAGCCAAACAATATCAGAGATTCTTCTTTAATAATTTTTTCAGAAAAAATAGAGATTACGCCAGATTCTAAATCTGATCTTTGTCTGGGTCCGTATACGTTTCCTAAACGAAAATTAACTGTGGAAAAATTATATAATCTTGAATAGAGAGAAATATAGTATTCTGCAGCTAATTTACTAGCTCCATACTGCGAGATTGGTTGAACATCATGATTTTCGTCTACAGGAATTTTATTAGGACTTCCATAAGCAGCACCTCCAGTAGAAGAATAGATAAATCTGGGTCTTTGTTCTAAATTCTTAAGAGATTCTAGTAATAGCAAAGAACCAATTACATTCACATTAGAATCTAAACTAGGGTCATTTACACTTCTAGTAACACTAGATTGAGCTGCTAGGTGAATTACTAAATTTGGCTTAAAATCAGAAACAACTTTTTGCAATAAACCTTTTTCGGTGATATCTCCTTGAATAAAATTGCAAGAAGATGGAACATTAGTACTCTCTCCAGTCGAAAGATTATCAATCACCAGAACATCA
>CAYWAX010000112.1:0-6356 GCA_964456425.1 uncultured Nitrospinaceae bacterium
ATCAGCAAAAAGTGGATTTCTATTTCTCATTGAAAGAGATGGATCTCCATTTTATGTTGGAATTCAATAGGGATTCAATTTTGAACGAAATATTTACAGAAAATATATCAAATTTAAACAAAGACATGATTTCATCGGCATTTAAAATTTGCGAGAAAAATAAAGCAGATGCACTATTTCTTTATGCTGATGCAATCGACAATTTTGAATTTTTTAAGGAACTTCCCTCTGGATTTAAAATCTTCTTTACTACTTCCTCAACAGATACATTTAATCAACTAGTTGAAAAAAAATTTCATGTCTTTCAATTGCCAAAAATTTCCCTCAATAGAGTCGATGCTATTAAAATGGGAGTAGTTATTGCACTAAGTGAAAGTGCAATTTCAAATCAAGACACGATAGTTTGTCTTTCAGGTTTATCAGCAGAAGAACAATTAGACACGATGATGATTTTCAACCTTGACAAAGAAGAAGAGATGTTTCAAACATCCTCTTCACAATCCTCTTTAAAATCAGAAGATCCAAAAGTTTTTGAAACAATCCTTTCTTTAACTTTAGAACTCTCTGCTGAAGGAAGAGAAGGAAAGCCTTGCGGTTCGTTATTTGTATTAGGTGACCATGAGCTTGTCTTACAGTACTCAAGACAACTTATTATTAACCCATTTCACGGTTATCCTGAAGAACAAAGAAATATTATGGATTCTGGATTAAGAGCAACAATTAAGGAATTTAGTGCAATTGACGGTGCATTTGTCATCAGAGGTGATGGAATTATAGAAGCAGCTGGCAGACATCTTAATGCAGCTCCAGAAGAAAATCTTCCCCCAGGACTGGGTTCGAGACATATGGCAGCTGCAGGAATAACACTCGTGAGTTCTGCCACATCTTTTGCAATAAGTGAATCGACTGGAACTGTAAGTGTTTTTAGAGATGGAAAAATACTGATGCAAATAAGTAAATCTCAACCACAATCAAATTCTCGACTAAAGAAAAATAATGCTAAAGTTAATCAAAGAAAAAATGGGAGATAATAATGATATATAGAAATCTTTTCGCTTTACTGGCCATTATTTTTTTACTGATCTTTGGGGCAAGTTCAGTTATTTTAATTCTTGATCTAATAGGAATGTCTCCTTTCTAGAATTAAAAATGGATATGTTTAAACTATTATGGACATCTTTGAGCGTTATACAAACAATCAATTTCTCTCCCCGATTTCTTCTAAAACACTGAAAAAGATTGGTAACCACTGTCAACTTAACAATAGAAGTGAAGTTCTAGAAGTAGACTCTGGAAAAGGTGCAGCCTCTATTGTACTAGCGCATTTTTTTCATTCTCAAATAACTGGAACTGAAAATAGAGCAGTATTTATCCAGGATGCAAATCGTCGTGCACTTTTTGAAGATGTTACTCATGAAGTAAATTTCATTGAATCAGACATTGAGAATTTACCTTTTGATGAAAAGTTTTTTGATCTTGTAATTTATCTTTCTCCACCTTTTCCTTGCGAAACTGATAAATATTTAGTAAAAATTGCTCCTTTAACGGTTATCAGTGGATGGATTTCAATTTCAAAAACCATTATCAAAGAAAATGGAGAACTTAATTCAAAAGAAAAATTCATCGATTGGTCGAAAAGTCTTAATGATAATTTCAAATTACATACATTGGAAGAATCTATAAAACTCTACGAAAAATTAGGATTTGTAGTAAAGAGAACTTTTGTCGAAGAAAAACAAAGCTGGGAAAATTTTTATTCATCCCAAGCATTAACTCTCCTAGATAAAAAGAGCAAAAAAGATTTCTCTCTAATAGAAAAAAAATATTTTAATGAATGGCAAAAAGAATTAGAAATGTATCATAGTGGTGGCGGTAAAGAGTCTCTGGAATATGTTACTTTTTTAATGCAGAAAAAATAAAAAAACTGAAATCACATATAATTGGACGTTTTTATGAAAGAGCTTTTATCATTTTCTATATTAGAGTTAAGTGAAAAATTAAAAGACCGTTCCTTATCTTCAGAAGAATTAACAAAGACATATTTTGAAAGAATAAAGGAAACTGATGAAAGAGTGCATGCTTATTTATCTATACTTCAAGATGATGCAATAAATACAGCAAAAATAGCAGATAAAAATTTTAAAAAAAACTATATTTCCTCTCCATTACAAGGGATCCCCATTGCCGTTAAAGATCTCTTATGCATGAAAGGTACAAAGACAACTGCCGGGTCCAAAATTTTAGAAAATTTTATTTCTCCTTATGATGCTACTGTAATTACAAAACTTAAAGATGCCGGATCTGTAATTCTAGGAAAATTAAACATGGACGAATTTGCAATGGGTTCATCATGTGAACATAGTGCATTCGGCCCAACGCATAACCCCTGGAATCTTGAACACGTCCCAGGAGGAAGTAGTGGCGGTTCTGCTGCATCTGTTGCTGCATATTCTTGTGTTGCATCTCTTGGATCTGACACAGGGGGATCTATTAGGCAACCAGCTGCTTGCTGTGGAGTAGTCGGAATGAAACCTACCTATGGAAGAGTTTCTAGATACGGCTTAATAGCGTTTGCAAGTTCATTGGACCAAATCGGACCTCTCACAAGGAATGTAGAAGATTGCGCTATCATTTTGTCTGTTATTTCTGGACATGATTCAAAAGATTCCACCTCTTCGAAAAAACAAGTCCCTAATTATCTTGAGAATATTGACCGTGGAATTCAAGGTATGAAAATAGGCATTCCCGATGAATATTTTATTGATGGAATGGACCCAGAAATTAAACAAGCAACAAATAATGCAATTAAAACTATGGAAAACCTTGGTGCAGAAATTATCAATATTTCTTTACCACATACTAAATATGCTCTCCCGATTTATTATATTATAGCTCCTGCTGAGGCTAGTAGTAATCTATCTCGTTATGATGGAGTCAGATATGGAATGAGAAAAGAAAGCGAATCAGAGTATGGCTCTCTATTTGGAATGTACTCTTCTAGTAGAGATACCGGATTTGGAAAAGAAGTAAAAAGAAGAATAATGTTAGGAACTTATGCTTTATCATCGGGATATTATGACGCGTATTACACAAAAGCCCTAAAAACTAGAACGCTTGTTTGTGAAGATTTTGAGAATGCATTCAAAAAAGTAGACCTGATTTTATCGGCTACAACACCAACACCAGCATTTAAGCTTGGAGAAAAATTAAACGATCCGCTTAATATGTACCTTTCCGATATTCTTACCATACCTTGCAACATTGCTGGGTTACCTGGTATTAGCATACAAAATGGAATAACTTCATCTGGGCTACCAATTGGTCTTCAACTAATAGGAAAACCATTTAGTGAAGAAGAAATTTTAAGAGGCGCATATGCCTTTGAAAAAGAAACAAAGTTTTATTTAAAATCTAGTTCTCTTTAGTATGGAAGGAAAATCCTTGAAATATGAAACTGTAATTGGTCTCGAGGTACACGCTCAATTAAAAACAAAAAGTAAAATTTTTTGTGGGTCTGATGCATCTTTTGGTGCAAATCCAAATGAGCATACTTGTACTATAGATCTAGGATTACCTGGTGTTCTTCCGGTACTTAATAAAAAGGTTGTTGAAAGTTCAATAAAATTAGGTTTAGCAGTTGGCGCTAAAATTTCAAAAATATGTAGATTCGCAAGAAAACACTATTTTTATCCTGATCTTCCTAAGGGTTATCAAATCAGTCAATACGAAAGTCCGATTTGTGAAGGAGGAGAAGTATCTTTTCTAACAAAAAGTAATAAAGAAATTACCATTAGGCTTACGAGAATTCATATGGAAGAAGATGCAGGAAAATTAATTCATGACGATGATTCATTGAAAAATATAAGTTCTCTTGTAGATTTCAATCGAGCCGGAGTACCACTTCTAGAGATTGTTTCTGAACCAGAATTACGTAGTCCTGAAGATGCAGAACTATATGCAAGAAAATTAAGAACCTTAGTAAGATATCTAGATATTTGTGATGGAAACATGCAGGAAGGAAGTCTTCGATGTGATGCTAACATATCTCTTAGAAAATCAGGTGAAAAATCTTTTGGTTCAAAAGTAGAAATCAAAAATGTCAATTCTTTCAGAAGCCTTAGGAAATCCTTAGAATACGAAGAAATAAGACAGGCAGAGTTGCTAGACGAAAATCAACCCGTTATTCAAGAGACAAGACTTTGGGATGAATCCTTGGATATTACTAGAAATATGAGAACCAAGGAGTATGCACATGATTATCGCTATTTTCCGGATCCGGACTTAGTTCCTTTAGAAATAGATAAAGAATGGATCTCTCAAATTGAACAAACATTGCCGGAGTTGCCAGATACAAAAAGAGAGCGATTTATAAACAACTATAAATTACCCCTTTATGATTCCGAAGTTTTAACTTCCGAAAACGCGTTAGCTAATTACTTCGAAGAAACAGTTAAACACTTTGAGTTGAAAGATATAAAATTAGCTAGCAACTGGATAATGGGGGATATTCTTAGACTTTTAAATGAGCAAAAGATCTCTATTGAAGAATCTCCAATTACACCCGCAAATTTAGCAGAAATGATTTCTCTTATTACAGACGGAACAATAAGCGGAAAAATTGCTAAAGAAGTTTTTACTGAAATGACAAAATCAGGAAATAACCCGCAAACAATTGTTCAGGAAAAAGGTTTAAAACAGATCTCAGATCTAGATTCGTTAGAGGAAATTGTTACTAAAGTACTTAGTAAAAACACAGAAGAAGTCCAAGATTATAAAGCGGGTAAACATAAGTTATTAGGTTTCTTTGTTGGTCAGGTAATGAAAGAAACTCAAGGCAAAGCGAACCCAAAATCCCTACAAGAAATTTTAAAAAAACAACTTTCAAAATAAGAAAATTTCATTCATCAAGTTTGCGCAGATGAATCCAACGCTTGTTTTTTATCTCATATCCCCATTCCATTTGTCCAGAATGATAGATCACATTATCTTTAGAATTGATATAAATACAGGGGTTAGATTGTAAGCGATAGTAAATCATGTACTCAGGTGAAAATCGATAAGAAATATTTTTCCTCCTATAAGCCGAAGGACATAAATATTTTTTTACTGCAGAAGAACTATTTATAAGCGATTTACTTACTTCACTCTTTTCAAGCCATTTGAGTAAGTTATTTTCATATTTATTATTAATTTGTTCTTGATGTTCTTTCAGATAAAAAGTCTCGAGCAAAAAAACATATTCTTCTGCATAGATCATTTTTTGATAAATCTTCAAGCTCTTGCTTAACCCATTAATGCTTGGAGAACTGAAACTTATTGAGTCAGAATGTGCACAAGAAAATAAAAAAAGGATAAAAAAAAGATAAATGAACTTTATAAATTGATTCTTAAATATCAAAAAGATAGAGTTCATTATCATTCCTAATTTAAAAAATATTTTAGAATCACGTTTACAGGAGAAAAGATGCATTCTAAACCCAAATTATTAATTGCTGACAGTGCATCAGGAAAATTTTTACCAAGAGTATTAGAGAGAATTGATGATAATTCTTTTGAAATTTCTTATCCAGAAACTGAGAATGAAGATTCTTTAATTAAACTAGTCAAAAATGTAGACGCTGTATTATGTTATCAAGCAAATATTTCGCATCAAATAATATCAAATTCTAAATCCTTAAAGTTTATACAGAAACATGGTCTAAACTGTAAAAATATTGATATAGATTCCGCTCAAAAGAGAAATATAACAATCTCAACTCAAACACTTCTTAGAAACGTTACTGTGGCAGAACAAGCACTGGCTCTAATTATAGCTTGTGCAAGAAAAATAATTCCTGGGCATACAAGCGTGAAAGATGCTGTTTATTTGGATAAAAACATTCAGCCAATTAAAACGAGTCAATGGAATATTCAACCAAATTGGCCAGAATTATCAGGAATTTCAGAAGTCTATGGCTCAAGTGTTGGAATTATTGGCCTTGGAGATATTGGAATGGAAATAGCAAAAAGATGTCACGCTTTCGGTATGAATATTTTTTACTATCAAAGAACAAGACACAATCGTGATATAGAAACACTTTATTCTGCAACTTTTTCTTCATTCAATGACCTAATACAGAAAGTTGATTATATTGTTCTAGTAATTCCTCATACAGATGAATCGGAAGGACTAATTGGGAAAAGAGAACTCAAAATGATGAAAAAAAGTGCTACCTTAATTAATGTTGGCAGGGGTGGATTAATAAAAGAAATGGAACTTATTGAAGCACTTCAAGCTAAGGAAATTAAAATGGCTGGTTTAGATGTTTATGAGATAGAACCTCTGCCTAGTTCAAGTCCACTTATAAAATTAGATA
>CAYWAX010000113.1:0-4527 GCA_964456425.1 uncultured Nitrospinaceae bacterium
ACTGCGAATTTCTATTAGACCGGTTGATAGCCGGGGCACTTGTCCAACCAGAAAAAGAAATATTTTCTTTGTTTATAGGAACTGGCAATTCTATTAAGTATGGAAGTGTTTCTTTTCCTAATAGAGAAGAGATTCTCTCAAAACGGTTCATACCCTTCGCCAAATCTAAAACTTTTTTTTCATCATGAAATAACTTAAACCCAACGTCAGGTCTAGAAATAGACAATCTATTTACAATTTCAGAACAACGGGCAAATTCAGTCTCTCTTCTTTTTAGAAATTTTCTGCGTGCGGGCAAATTATAGAAAAGAGAAGAAACTTTTACTTCTGTCCCTAGAGGAATTCCAACTTCAGAAACCTTAATTATACGACCTCCCTCAATTCGAATTTCCGTGCCTTCATCTTGAACAGATATTTTTGTTTTCAGAGTCATTTTCGAAACAGAAGATATACTTGGGAGAGCTTCCCCACGGAAACCCATTGTTGCGATATTATGCAAATCAATTTCGGAACAAATCTTACTTGTGGCATGTCGCTCAAAAGAAAGGAGTGCATCATCACGCGACATCCCTGTGCCGTTATCAACAACTGAAATACCACTCCTTCCACCCGATTTCAAAAAAACAGAAATTCTTTTTGCACCTGCATCTAAACTATTCTCGACAAGTTCCTTTACTATCGAAGCAGGTCTTTGAACAACTTCTCCAGCTGCAATTTGATTAGATACATTTTCAGGTAAAATGCGAATAATACTACTAGAAGCCATAGATTTTCCTTTTTTTAACTAAAATCTATAATCACTGAATATTGTGTGATTGTCAACGATATACCACTACATTTTGTATATAAGACCAAATTTAACTATAGAAATAATTTCAAAATAGCAAAGAAAAGCAATATTATGCTATAAGTGCATTAAAGGGACATGAAAATGGAGAAAAATTGAAAAAAGAAACTGACCCATTTAAAAAAGTAATGCAGGTGATGGCAGAACTTCGTTCGAATAAAGGTTGTCCTTGGGATATGAAACAGAATCATGAAAGCCTAAAACCCTACTTAATCGAAGAGGTATATGAGGTCATTGAAGCTATAGAATTGTCAGACTCAGAACTTTTGAAAGAGGAATTAGGCGATCTCTTTTTGCAGGTAATTTTTCATTCACAAATTGCTTCCGAAGATGGAAAATTTGATTTGATAGATGTTACTGATTTTCTATCAAAAAAATTAATAGATAGACATCCACATGTTTTCAAAAAATCTAAAGAAAGTACTTCCGAATCTATTCTTCAAAACTGGGAAATTAATAAACGAAATCAAAGAAATAAAAAAAAGGATGAAAGTTCAGTATTAGATGGTGTGCCAAGATCAATGCCCGGACTTCAGCAAGCAGCAAGACTCCAAAACAAAGCATCACGCGTAGGTTTTGACTGGCAAGACACTGAAGGACCAAAAGAAAAAATCAACGAAGAACTCAAAGAACTTGAAAAAGCTTTGGAAACTAAAAATAAGAACGCTATAAAAAATGAATTGGGAGACCTCCTTTTCTCCGTAGTGAATCTGGCGAGAAAATTAGGAATTAATCCAGAAGAAACTATAAAAAAAAGTTCCGCTAAATTTACCGATCGATTTCACTATATTGAAACAAAACTTAGCAAAGAGGGTCTTTCACCAGAAAAAGTGTCTATTGAAAAACTTGAGGCTCTCTGGAAAGAGTCTAAAAATAAATTTTAGTGCGTCATTATAAAATGTTTTTACTTTCCAAAAAGGTTAGAATTGAAAAAATCCTACTCAAAACAATTAGCAAATAAAAGTAAAAATATACAGAATAATCTTTTCAAAAATGAAGAAAATAATCTGACGGGTATAGTTCAAAGAATTCGCTTTCAATCTAACGAGTCAGGTTTTGCTGTATTACTTGTTGAACTTGAAAATGATACAAGTGACCCCATTGTTGCTGTTGGAAGCCTAAATGCGTTAAAAGTGGGAGAAAGAGTAGAGTTTAAAGGATTTTGGAAAGACCATCCACGATTTGGGAAACAATTACAAGTAAAAACGTACACAGAAATCAAGCCCACTACATCTGAAGAAATAGAAAAATACCTTTCATCTGGAATTATTAAGAATATCGGTCCCGCGCTTGCTAAAAGAATTGTAAAGACCTTTGGTGAACAGACGTTAGATGTTATGGAAAAAAATCCCAAACAATTATTAAAAATTCCTGGTATTGGGGAAAAAAAACTTAAGGAAATAGAAGAATCATGGGAAACACAAAGTGAAATGAAGGAAGTCATGATCTTCTTAAGAAAATACGATATTCCGATAAATCTTTCAGGGAAGATTTATCAGACATATGGACCAGACACAATTCAAATTCTCAAAGAAAATCCGTATCGACTCGTTACCGATATCTTTGGAGTAGGATTTCAGACAGCAGATAAGATAGCATTAAGTATGGGAACGAAATTTGATGACCCATCACGTTGTGCTGCAGGAGCAATGTACGTTTTAAAAGAAACCTCTGAGAGAGACGGACATGTACTACTACCTCAAGTTGAATTAGAGTCAAAAGCTTCTAATTTGCTAGGAGTTGACCCCTCACAGATAACTAACGTAATCCAAGAACTTAATAAAAGAGAACTTATTTTCTTAGAACGATTAATCTTGCTAAAACAGAAAAAAAACGACCCTTCAATCTACTTGCAACCCCTTTACAGTGCAGAAAAAGAAGTTGCACAAAGAGTCAAAATACTTTCTGAACAAAATAAAGATATCGCAAGAATAAGTTTGGCAATTAAGAAAAGAGGTTTAACTGGAGATTCTATTGATGAAAAACTATCAAATTATGCAAAGCAAGCTCTTGAAGGAGGCCAAGCAAATAAAGAACAGAGTTTGAGTATAGAGAAGTCTTTGTTAGATAAAGTACTTATCATAACAGGGGGGCCTGGTACCGGTAAAACAACTGTTATTAAAGCAATAACAAATTTATATAACAATTTGGGTTTAGCAATTCTTCTAGGCGCACCTACAGGAAGAGCTTCGAAAAGGCTTTCTGAAGTAACAAATCATAAAGCAACGACCATACACAGGATGCTTGAATACGATTGGGGATCCGGAGGATTCCTTAAAGATTCATCTAATACACTTACAGCAGATTGTGTAATAGTAGATGAATCATCCATGTTAGATATATTTTTAACATCAAGTTTGCTTAGAGCAATTCCAGACAATTGCACTTTAATTATGGTAGGAGATGTAGATCAATTACCTTCTGTAGGTCCAGGAAATGTTTTAAGAGATATTATTGATTCTAAGAGTGTATCAGTTATCAGACTTACACAAATTTATCGACAAAATGAAAAAAGTTTAATAGTACAAAATGCACATCGAATTAATGAAGGAAACTCTCCTGTAGAAGGAATTATGGACATAAAAAATAAAACATTACCCGATTATCTTTTCTTAGAAGAATCAGATCCAGAAAATTGCGTGAATAAGATTTTAGAACTATGTAAGAATCGTATTCCAATCAAATACGGTCTTGACCCCATTAATGAAATTCAAGTGATCTCACCAATGCAACGTGGAACACTTGGAGTAAAAAATTTAAATATCGCCCTTCAAGAAGTACTAAATCCCTCTATAGGAAGTGAAAATTTTAATATTGGGGAACGTACTTTCCGGGTCGGTGATAAATTAATACAGACAAGAAATAATTATGAAAAAAATATTTTTAATGGTGACATAGGAATTATTCAGAGCTGCGATATATCTAACTCAACTATTAAAGTTCTATATGATTCAAATTTAATAGAATACTCATTCAATGAACTTGACGAATTAACACATGCATTTGCTATTACCGTTCATAAAAGTCAGGGAAGCGAATATCCTGCAGTAATAATTCCGTTACATACACAACATTATCCGATGCTCCAACGAAATTTAGTATATACAGCATTGACTAGAGCGAAGAAACTCGTAGTTTTTGTAGGGACAAAAAAAGCTATGTCGATTGCTGTACGAAATGGAGACGTAAAACAAAGGTATAGTCTCTTATCAGAAAGACTAATATATAATTTAGAGGAGAAAATCAATAATCTAAATAATTCTGATAATAACGAATTGACGTACCATCCTTTAGAAAACTAGATCACGGACAAATAATAACCTTCAGAGAATCTTCTGCATCAGAAACAAGTTGAAATCCTTGTTTTATTTCTTCAAGAGATAATTTATGCGTGACCATATCTCCTACAACTATTTTCTTGCTCTCTATAATATGAATAGCTTCTTCCAAATCGGATGGAGCTGCACCATAAGAGGTAGATATGGAAATTTGTTCTTTCCAGATAACATTTAAATCAACTTCAGGAATATGACCAGGTGGTGGTGGAGCAAATAATTGTAAGACCCCTCCTCGATCTAAACATTGGAAAGATAATTTCAAAGCAATTGTAGAACCAGTACATAAAATAACGTGATCTGCTAATTTGCCATCTAAATTTTCTTTCAAAAATTTAATCACAT
>CAYWAX010000113.1:4537-6340 GCA_964456425.1 uncultured Nitrospinaceae bacterium
TTTTGCTTTTCGAAGACGATATTCGTTAATATCTGTCGCGAACACTTTTTTACAACCTTTGGCTATAGCGAGTTTAATATGTAACAAACCGCTTATACCTGCACCTATGACCAAAACATTATCTTTAGTTTTCAAATTTGCAACTTTTTGTGACCTTAATACACAACCTAATGGCTCTACAAAAACTCCCTCGTCATAAGAAATATTTTTTGAAATATGAAATGTTCCAGTTTGAACATTAATAGATGGGATCCTTATAAATTCAGAAAAACCTCCTGGATCAAAATTCGTATTTCTTAGAGTATCGCAAGCCGTATGCAAATTCTTTTTACAATATTCACATTTATTACAAGGGACATGATGCGAAACAACTACCCGATCCCCCTGTTTAAAACTCTTAACATTTTGACCAACCTCTACAACATCTCCAGATACTTCGTGGCCTAACACAACAGGTGCCCTAGGGACTCTATACCATTCCATCACATCACTACCACAAATACCGCTAGATACGGTTTTTATTAAAAGATCCCCTTCTTTCAATTTGGGCTTTGGTATATCACCTAATCGAATATCCTGATTATTATAATAGAATGCTGCTTTCATTTTTCAAATTCTCAAAAATAATAGTTAGTTTTTTGATCTAATTAGAACTCTCATCATTATAAAGTTCGAAAGCAGTCTCTGGTTGAAAGCCTTTATGAACAACAGCACTTACAGCTTTCATCATAGCAACTGGAAAATTACTCTGAAAAATATTTCTCCCCATATCAACCCCAGCTGCTCCATCACTAATCGCCCTGTAACATACATCAAGAGCATCGTCTTCAGGTATCTTTTTACCACCTGCAATTACAATTGGCACAAAACATCCTTTAACTACTTTTTGGAAATTGTCACAATAATATGTCTTAACAATATCTGCACCATGTTCTGCAGCAATACGTGAAGCTAGACCCAAATAACGCGCATCTCTTTTCATTTCTTTTCCTACTGCAGTAATCCCTAACAATTCAAGACCATTTTCCCTGGTTCCCTCAGACATTTTTGACAAATTTAGAATACTATCCTTTTGATATTTAGACCCGATATAAATCGAAATTGACATTCCACTTACCCCTAAACTCTTCGCTTCTTGAGGAGAAACTGTTATTCCCTCATTCGACAATTCTCTATCAGTCATTTGCTCTTCTATCTCTTCTCTAACTTCTCTTACATTCATTTTGGCATCTTTATTCCCGAGAGAACGTAAAGCAACTTCTCTCTCTAATTCGACAGGATCTCTATAAACAATACTATTTCCTCCGGAAGCTCTTATAATAACAGGTACTTTTACTTCATTTGGCATACAGTGTAATAAAATACCTTTAGTAGGGCTTACAGCATCACAATGGGGAATTAATTTCTCAATTGTATCTTTTGGATTTTCTAACCCGGTAGTTGGTCCTTGAAAATAACCATGATCTACAGCTAACATCACAATTTTACCAGTCTTATGATTCAACAAATTTGTCATTATATAAAAAAACTCCTACTATTTAATTAAAAATTAAATTTCTGATTCTATTCATCTAAATTTTTGGATTCTTTAAAAAAGCTCTATTCATAATTTCATTACGACGAGTAAATAACCCTTCGCCCTCATCATCAAGAATGAAATTAGAGACATGATTGAATTTCGCATCAATATCATCAGCGTAATGCAAAAGGAGTGCCTCTAGTGTCATAGGAACTTTTACGGTACCCCAATCTGTCTGACCCTGATGAGACAAGATCAAATGCTCTAGTAGAAGTAAAAATTCT
>CAYWAX010000114.1:0-6283 GCA_964456425.1 uncultured Nitrospinaceae bacterium
TGAAACGTGATATTTCTGCCCTCAAAAAAAAAGCGGATATCGTCTTAGTAGGAAACCACTGGGGAGCAAGTATGTCGCACGAGATATCGGACTATCAACAAGAAATTGGACGTGCTGCGATTGATGCAGGAGCCTGCGGTATTTTTGGGGGTCATCAGCATGTTCTGCAAGGAATAGAATTCTACAAAGAATGCCCCATCGTTCACTGCACTGGAAATTTAATCTTTGACATCATCGAACCTTTTTTCACTGAAGCGACACACCAAACGTTTCTGTTTGGAGGAACACTTTCCAAGAAGGGAATCAGGGATCCTTATATCATTCCTTGTCGTTGCGGTGTTGGAAATGCACCAAAAATTCTTTCTCCACTGAAAGGTGAAGGAAAAGAAATTACTAGATTTTTGGGAGACCTTTCAAAACCTTTGGGGACTACTTTCAAGACGGTCAGAACAAAAGTTCTTCTAAACTCAAAAAAATAGATATTGAAAAGGATTCTTTTCATGCGTTCCAGATCCTTACTATTCATTTTCTCAATGACATTTCTTCTTTCACTTACTTATTCAAATATCCTTAATAGTAAACCATTAAATAGATCTAATAGAGAATTATTAGAAATCATCAAATCAGGTAATTCTGTATCTGCTTTGCAGAAAATTTTACCTCTTGCAAAAAAAGGAGATTCTTTTGCGCAGTTCTATCTAGGACAAATGTATCGTATAGGGTTACATGTGAATGAGAACCATCAAGAATCTTTCAAATGGTATAGGAAATCTGCAAAACAAGGTTATTCATTTGCCCAGTTTTATTTAGGCAATTTTTATCTAAGAGGAACGGGAATTCCTGTAGATATTCAAAAAGCTACAAAGTGGTACATCAAAGCTGCCAATCAGGGTCATGTTATCGCGCAATACCATCTAGGCCGAATGTATCAAAGAGGAGACGGTGTTTCCAGTAATAACGAAAAAGCAGCAAAATGGTTCAACAAAGCTGCCAATCAAGGATATATTTTAGCCCAGTATAAATTAGGGTTAATGTATTTGAGCGGAGATGGAGTATCAAGAAATAATATTCAAGCTCATATGTGGCTTAACCTCTCTAGTATCATTGGGAAAAATACAATTGCGAGCATACTCATAGATTCTATCGAAAAAGAAATGACTACATCTCAAATTCAAAAAGCGAATGCCCTTACCAGGGAATGGTTAAAAAACCATCAAAAAAAAATAAATCTACATGAAAATTAAGATTGGAATTTTAAAATAAAGTGTTTACTCTCCGTAATCTTATTCCAATGAAAATTGTATAATTATAAAAGGTTCCAATTCGTTAAATATTACCTGAAAGGTTCTTCCGTAAATGAAACCAATCTTTGTATTTTTCATTTTTTCAATCCTTTTACAGTTCATTCCCATATCTAATTTGCTTGCAAATGAGAAACTTTGGGATGCCTTTAAATCCGGAAACCATATAATTCTCATTCGTCACGCATTTGCACCAGGGTTCAGCGACCCAGAAAACTTCAACGTCAAAGATTGCACCACACAACGCAATCTAAATAACACAGGACGTAACCAAGCCAGAAGAATTGGTGACCTTTTTCGTATGCAAGGAATTCAATATACGAAAATCTATTCTAGTCAATGGTGCCGATGCCTAGAAACAGCCAAGTTACTGAAGCTTGGAAATGTGAAAATCTTAAAATCTCTAAATTCTTTTTTTGAATATTTTGAAAGAAAAGAAAAACAAACAACTGCAACACAAGAATGGATAAGAAATACTTCACTTGACACTCCCACTGTACTCGTTACCCACCTTGTCAATATCGTTGCCCTCACGGACAACTCACCATCATCAGGAGAACTTGTTTTTGTAAAACGAACAACAAAAGGAAAACTTATATTAATAGGAACTATTCAAACACATAAATAAAACATTCCATGTAATTTTTACTTCAAATCATCTACTACCTAATACCATTATTCCGCTGGAGTTCTCTGATATATTTTATAATTTTAGTAACTTTTTCTCTTTCTAGAGTTTTAATAGCAGGCATATTACCAAAATTCCAATGATGAGAACGGACACCGTTTTTAACAGCCATATAAAATGCAATGTCCCCGTGATGACTTGGCTCATAAATTTTATGTACTAAAGGTGGCCCAAGGCCCCCTATTCCTCCTGCCAATTTACCATGACAAAGGGCGCAATTTTCATCGAAATATTTTTTTCCAATTTGTGAATCTTTAGATAAAAATTCTGGATTTTTGACACTCACCATTGCACCGGTACTAGAGATGATATTTTCGCTTCTGTGATTTTTTCTTTTCATTAGAAACATCACTGACAAAACTATCGAACATAAACAAATAAACAAAATTATTCTTTTCATTATCTTCACTTTTAAAATTTTATGGTGTCCCCGGCACGACTCGAACGTGCTACCTCAGGATTAGGAATCCTGCGCTCTATCCAGATGAGCTACGGGGACATAAAATACAGTCTGTCCATCGAAGAAAAATTATCCTATAATACTCCCTTTATAACCGCAATCATCTTGCCTTGACTAAAGGAGATATTTTTATGAAACGTAAAAATTTTAGCCCTGATTCTGTACACGCTCCTTTTGCAAATTATGTACACGGAATTACGATTGAAGAAGGCAAACGCATAATCTTTGTAGCAGGTCAGGTACCCGCAGACAAAGAAGGAAACGTCATAGGCATTGGTGATTTTGACATGCAAGGCGAACAAGTGATAAAAAACTTAAAAGAAGTTTTGACAGAAGGTGGTGCAACCATTTCAGATCTAGTCAAAGTAACTACTTACATTGTAGGAAGAGAATACACTCAAGCAGGAAGAGAACTTGGTGTAAAACACTGGGACAAATCAAATCCGCCTACCAGCACACTGATCGTTTGTGCCGGCCTAGCGAATCCTGATTTTTTAGTAGAAATTGATGCTATAGCTATAATTTAGTTTTTTCTAATTCTGAAATCCGTTTTTCCAGAATCTCGATCTTCTCTTCAGTAGTCTTCATTTTAATACGAATCAACCAATTTCGTATTCTTCTTCTAACCCATCCACCAAGCAAAATAATTATCAAGCCTGTGGATACAGCTGCCAATCTTAATGACAGTTCAACCGACACAAGCAAGATTGCTACACCTGCTTTCACACCAGCTTGCATCAGATCTTTTTGAATCTTGCCAATGAGACTATTGAGTGAAAAAGAACTTCTTTTTTTTTCTTTATGAACTTGAGCTGGCATCTGGTCAAATTTAGGGGGTTTCACCAAACGTTCAGCCATTTTGGCATAAAAACCATTTTCTCCAGGCATATTTGGTGGCCATCCGCCAAGAACACCAGAGAATAATAAAAAATATCCCAGCACCTGCAATAGAATCATCGCTCTTAAAGCAAATTGTAGGTATCCAGCTCTTTTAGGATCTATTTTTTTAAAATTTTGAAGAGTATCCATTTAATAAGTGATTACCGAATGAATAGTATAATCAGCAAGATTTTCTCTTGGATTTAAGAAAGCAAGTTCAATAAGGAAAGATAATGAGTGCACTTTTCCTCCTACTTTTTCTATGAGTTCTATGCATGCTTTTCCTGTTCCCCCAGTTGCGATCAAATCATCTGCAATCACTACATTCATATCTGGATTAATCGCATCTTTATGTATTTCTAGAGTGTCGGTACCATACTCGAGCTCGTATGTAGCAGATTCTTTTTCCCAAGGAAGTTTGCCTGGCTTTCTAACTAAAACAAGACCAGTGCCTAATTTATAAGCAAGTGCTGCCGCCGTGATAAATCCCCTAGCTTCTACACCGACAACCAAATCGATTTTCTCCTTTTCTAATGGCTTTGCCATAGAATCAATTGCAAATTTAAATGCATCTGGATTCATCAATACTGGGGTTATATCTTTAAATACAATGCCTTCTTTTGGGAAATCAGCTACATCCCTTATGAAGGATAACAGATCTTCCACTTTGTCCATTTTTTTCCTTTCTACTAATACGCTTTGGGTAAATACGATAGCGGATTCTTAGGAACCGTGCGATATCGTATTTCAAAACGTAACGTTGATTTTCCCTTATAACGAGAATCGCCCGCCCTCGCAATAGGCGTTCCTGCCAAAACATTCTGATGAAGTTTCACAAGATTCTTTGAGTTATTCGCATACACTGAATGAAATCTTCCTCCTACATGACGAACAATTATCATTTTTCCATAACTTCCAGGACCCCAACTACTATAAATTACTTTTCCAGGGGCAGAAGCTTTTATTGTCTGTCTTTTTTTTGTTCGTATAATAATTCCCTCAAACTTTACTCCTTTGTAATATCCATATTTCCTGACTACTCTTCCTTTTACAGGCCATTTAAACTTAACACCTCGAGTCCTTACTATCTTTTGTTTATTTTTCTTCTTTTTGGTCCACAGAGGATGACTTCTTTTTTTCCCGTAACTACTTTTATACAATTGACGAAATGAACGTCTTGGAATAAAGATTCTTTTTCCTACTTTCAATCTATTTGGATTTTTTATTCCGTTAAGTACTGCCAATTGCTCTATGTCAATGCGGTATCTTTTGGAAATTTTCCAAAGTGTATCTCCGCTTCGTATATAATGATATTTTCCTCTCTGATTGTATGATGTATATCTTGGACTTTCGTAAAAAGAACAAGAGGAGAGTAAAAGTACAAAGAGAATAGCAAGAAATTTAAACATGTAAAGCTAACTCGACTGCATGTTGTGGATTTTCAGCAACTATGACATCAGGAGGACTCTCATCTCTTCCAAGCGCTATTACCTTTTTCCCAAGTTTTAAGCCGTGCGAAATTTCAGATAAAGTTCCATAAGAACCTGGCAGTGCAATCAAAGCGTGAGCCGTTGCAGCAATAATTACATTTCTCGCATGACCCATACCGGTTGCTATCGGAATATCTAGATATTTATTTCCCATAGAAATATCGTAATTAGGTAAAATACCAATAGTCATTCCACCTAACTCTTTTGCGCCCATAGAAGCGCCTTCCATAATACCTCCAAGACCACCACAAACTAAAATTGCACCCTTTCTTGCAATTTCACGACCAGTTTCTACAGCAAGTTCAAAAACGTCTTTTGATGGTTTAGAGTCTCCAATAACTCCAAGAATAGATGACAAAATTAACAAAACCTCTCGTAGGCGGGACTTACAAAACCTGTATGCAAGGATATACCTTGCATACAGGAGTAACATTCTAACCTTCTGGAACAACCACTCTATTATCATGATCGGATGATAATCCACTATTCAATGTATCAAGCATCCAATCTGCAATAGCAGGATACATATCTGCTGCAACTTCTCCCATTGGATGGAAAATTCCCTCATACAGCCATAGTTCTTTTGGACAATTCAATACATCCAAAAACTCATTAATATCATCTGGGGAACATAATTCATCCATATCACCAGCAACAAGTAAGTAGTTAGCTTTCATTTTTTCAGCAACTCCATGCCAAATGTTATCTCTCTCTTCAACAAATTCATCAAACTTGTCATCATCCAAAATATTAGACATATACATATAAATACGTCTGAAATTTGGCTGTGCATGATTAAAAATAATATCGGAAGGTCCTACATTGGCCATCTGCCCAATGACTGTGTTCACTCGATCGTCATGAGCCGCAATTTCCACAGTCCATCTAGTACCCATACTTTGACCAAACAATCCAATTTTCGAACTATCTACATCATCTCTTTCGCATAAGAAATCAATCACTTTACTTCCTGCTTTGGCAAAATTAGTTTGATCAACCCAAACTTGATTCATATTACATTCACCATGACCAGGTCCATCCATAGCACAAACATTCATTCCGCGTTGATGAAAAACGTTCTGCCAGGGATCAGCAATTGCATCTTCTTTCACCATGTCCATTCCAGGAATAAGAAGAACCGTAGGTTTTGGACCTTCCCCTTCTGCTGGCCAAAAATAGAAATACGTATTTTTGCCATCTTCAAATTCAGCTTGATGTTTTGTGATATGACCACCATGAATTTCTCTAAACTTCCCGTAACATCTTTGTAAACCATCATAATATTCTTTTTTCTTAGGATGACCATCTACAGGAATCAGATGTTGTGCTCTACCAAAACAAAGACCGGCTCTATGATAATGACCTGCTGCACTTTGAATACGGTTTGCTTTTAGTGCATCTGCTCCTTTTTGTTCTTGGACAGAAGCCTGTCTAGCCCACAGAGGTGGAATTGACCGTCTTCCCG
>CAYWAX010000115.1:0-6205 GCA_964456425.1 uncultured Nitrospinaceae bacterium
CTCAATCTATTTACATAGAGTTGGCGCAATTGGAGACACGCTTTTAACTAGCAAACTACTTATCCATCTCAAAAGTTGTTATAAAGAACCAAGGATTAGCATGGGGACAATCCCTGGTTATGCATTGCCACTCCTTAAATCTGGCCTAATATCAGAAATTATAGATGCTACCAGAGTACCATACCATTTTCTTGAAACTCCTTATTCTATTCAAGACGCTTTAACAGGAGAACTTCAAAAATACGATACCGTGATTATTTTTAAAAAAGATAAAAATCAGATAATAAAAAACCGTTTAAAAAAAACCGGAATTCAAGATTTTGCAATAGAATCTCCTTTTCCCCCAGAACGTAGTAACATACATGTATCAAAATGGTTAGAAAGAGTTTTCAAACAATTGAAACATAAAAAAAATAAAAATGATAAACCTATAAAATTATCTATTTCAAAAGAAACTTCAATTTCGTCTGCAAGTGTGAGAAAAAAATTAAGATTAAATTCTCCTTATCTTGCATTACATCCGGGAAGTGGTTCTAAAAAAAAATGTGCTCCAATAAAGAAGATAATAAAAATCGCAAAAGAGATAGTAGATTCTTACAACCTAAAGGTCGCGCTTATAGAGGGAGTTGCAGATAAAAGTATCTGCGATGAATTCAGAAAAAATTGGCCCTCCAAAATAATTAATGTTAAAGTTAATTCGTTGGATATTCTTGCAGGAATTTTAGTTAAAGCTGAAGGTTTTCTAGGCTGCGACTCTGGAATCAGTCACCTCTCCTCTCTTTACGGAGTCCCCTCACTCGTATTATTTGGTCCATACTCAAATCCTATACACTGGCATCCAATAGGCATGAGGAGTGAATGGACTTACTGGAACAATGTAAATGATTGCAAAAAAATTTTTGCACGATTGATCAAAAAGAATTGATGCTAATTGAGTACTTTTCCTATACGGTTCCACCTTGCCGTACCTAAATCTCCATTCCATGACCAATATACGAGAAAGGCTACACCTCTAATTTTATAATCCCAACAAGGAGATTTCCATATAGAACATGGAAATGGCACACTAAATTTCAAAGTTCCTACTCTTATAGGAATAGAATCTGTAAATTCACCGATTTTAAGTAAACCCCAGTACCTTCCATCTTGACTATTATTTCTATTGTCTCCAAGAACAAAAAGATGATCTTCTGGAATTGTTACTGGACCCCAAGATTTCCCATGTATCTCAGGATAACCGTGTGGTTTAAAAACTACATAAGGCTCTGAAAGCGGAGAACAATCAGTTTCATAAGAAGAACTATGACAGTTAACATATACTTTTCCGTTACGTATCATAATTTTCTCTCCTGGGAGACCAACTACCCTTTTTATAAAATCTCTTTTCTCATCTAGAGGAAAACGAAAAACTAACATATCCCCCCTTTTTGGATTTCGAAACCAGTAGGAGATTTTACTAACCAAAATATGATCCCCAATCAATAGAGAATTCTCCATCGAACCTGATGGAATTTTGAATGCCTGAACAATAAAAGCTCTTACAAAAAAGGCAAGCAAAAGAGCAACAAGAATAGCTTCAGAATATTCTCTGAAAGTAGATTTCTTTTTCTTTTTTTTACTTCTAAACACCAATTTTATTCCTTATCTAAATTCAATACCGCCATAAAGGCTTCTTGTGGGACTTCAACTGTCCCAATATTTCTCATCCTTTTCTTTCCTTCTTTTTGTTTTTCTAATAATTTTCTCTTCCTTGTGATATCACCGCCATAGCATTTCGCGATGACATCCTTGCGTAATGCTCTTATCGTTTCTCTAGCAATAACTCTACTTCCTAGAGATGCTTGAATCACAATTTCAAACATCTGTTTTGGAATCAAATTTTTCATCTTTGCAACTATAGCTCGACCGTAATAATAAGCTTTGTCTTTATGTATGATCGTAGAAAATGGATCAATCAACTGTCCATTCAGAAGAATATCTAACCTAGATACATTCGATTTTTTATAACTTAAATGCTCATAATCAAAACTGCCAAATCCCTTCGTTAAAGACTTTAATTT
Source organism: uncultured Nitrospinaceae bacterium (assembly GCA_964456425.1). Lineage (GTDB taxonomy): Bacteria > UBA8248 > UBA8248 > UBA8248 > UBA8248 > UBA3496. The sequence goes on from CAYWAX010000115.1 coordinate 2,061, forward strand.
ATCAAAAAAATCATAAAGAATTTCACTAAAAGGAAGTTCATAAATTATCTGAACAGTTGAAGTATCAATATATTGCAACGACCTCTGAACCCCTCTTTTCTCTTGGGCAAGTTTCAGAGTTGCGCCCACATACTCAGAAGGAACTATGATTGTTCCAAGAATAAACGGTTCTTCTATCCTATCTATTCCTGCCATATTAACAAGACTTGAAGGACTATCTATATTTTCAAAACTTCCATCTGTCCTAACTACTCTATAAATAACATTTGGAGCAGTAATTATAAGAGTAAGATCGTATTCTCTTTCTAACCTTTCTCTTATTACATCCATATGCAACAATCCTAGAAAACCACATCGGAATCCAAAACCTAAAGCTACTGATGACTCGGGCTCATAAGAAAATGCAGAATCATTTAATCTAAGTTTCTCAAGGGCAGTTCGTAACTCCTCATAATCTCCATTATCAGCTGGATATAAACCACTAAAAACCATAGATTTTGGCTCTTCAAATCCAGGAATTGCCTTTAGACAAGGCGACTTAGAAAGTGTAATAGTATCTCCTACTCTAGCATGACCCACTTCTCTTATAGCAGCAGTAAGAGTTCCAACTTCTCCTGGTCCTAGTTTATTTACTATCTTTGGTTGAGGAGTATAAACATTAAGAGTTTCAACTTTATACTTATTCTTATTTGAGAAAAATTGGATTTCATCCCCTTTTTTAATAACTCCGTTAAATACTCTGAAAAGTGGGATAGCACCCTGATACGAATCAAACCATGAATCAATAATTAATGATTCAAGAGGCACATCGACTTTTGCATCTGGGAACGGAATTTTTTCAACAATACTTTCAAGAAGTTCAGGAACGCCTGTGCCATTCTTAGCACTAACTAAATGACACTCAGAAGAATCAATCCCTATTGTATCTTGAATTTGGCTTTTAACTCGTTCTGGATCAGATGCAGGTAAATCTATTTTATTAATCACGGGTATTATTGTAAGATCTTGCTCTAATGCAAGATAAGCATTTGCTATTGTTTGAGCTTGAACTCCTTGTGTTGCATCAACTAATAGCAATGCTCCTTCACAAGCCTGTAAACTTCTAGAAACCTCATAAGAAAAGTCAACATGCCCTGGGGTATCTATCAAATTAAACAAATACTCATTTCCATCTTCTGACTTATATGTCAAACGTACCGTAGCAGCTTTAATCGTAATCCCTCGTTCTCTCTCTAATTCCATAGAGTCTAGGACCTGTGATGACATTTCCCTTTCAGTCAATGCACCGGTAACTTCTAGAATACGATCTGCTAAAGTAGATTTTCCATGATCTATATGAGCAATAATTGAAAAATTACGTACGTTTTCTACCGACAAATAAATACTCCTAAATTCGAGAAATTTCAAGAATTAATAAAAAAATCAAGAAAAAACAGATTCCTCTGGAAAAAGAGTTCTAAATTTTTGGAGTGCATATCTATCTGTCATACCCGATAGATAATCACAAATTAAACGAAACTTCCCATCTATCTTCTCTTTTTTCAAATAGCGTTTAGGAAGTTCTTTAGGTCTAGAAACATAAAAATCAAATAAATTAGTCAAGACTTTTTCTACACTACCCTCTAACTCTGCGATTTTTATATTCCTATACATTTTTTCCATTAAAAAGTCTTTTAATTCTTGATTTCTTAATTTCATTGAGTCACTAAATGAACAAATATTATGTCCTCTATCTCTTACATCAGAAATACTTTCTATTTTTCGAAACTCAATACGATTTTTTGTTGATTCTACAAGATCCGTTACTTGTCCGTTAATCATTCTTCTTATTGTCTCATATTTCAGAATTCTCTCATTCGCTTTTGGAAAATTATCTTTAGTTATAGACAAATACTCTCTCCATAATTCTAGATCATCCAAATCTTCGAAACTAAACAACGAAGAAGAGAGTCCATCATCTAAATCATGATTGTTATATGCAATTTCATCTGCCATATCAACTAATTGAGCTTCAATAGTGGGAGATATTTCGTTATTGAACCCTTTTGGCATTTGACCATGATATTTTTTAAGATACTTGATGATTCCTTCTCTAGTTTCCCAGGTAAGATTTAACCCAAGAAAATTTGGATATCTTTCCTCAATTGATTCAACAATTCGAAGTGACTGCAAATTATGTTCAAAACCACCATGAATATACATTAGAGAATTTAGTACCGCCTCTCCTGCATGTCCAAAAGGAGGATGACCAAGATCATGAGCGAGTGCAATTGCTTCAGACAATTCCTCATTTAATCTTAAAACTCTAGCAATCGAACGAGCGATTTGACTCACTTCAATTGTATGGGTAAGACGAGTTCTATAATGATCTCCAGCGTGATTAACAAAAACTTGAGTTTTATATTCTAATCTTCTAAAAGCAGTAGTATGGATAATCCGATCACGATCTCTTTGGAATGAAGACCTCATCGGATGTTCTTCTTCGGGATATAGCCTACCAAAGCTCCTAGAACTAAATGAAGCATAAGGAACTAGCAATTCGGATTCTCTTTCCTCTGTAGAAAAAGGGATTGGCAACATCAGAGTCTTCCTGATGAAACTGAATTTAAGTACAACAAATCAATGGGAAAAAAGAAAAATTTATTAAAACTAAAAACAAGAACACCCTCCGCCACACGAATGACCTGAATTATATGAAGAAAAATCAGAACTGCCTTCAGAAATAGAGTTGGTAGCCATACTAGAAAAAACAGACAATTTTCTCTTTACTTTTTTACTAGACTCACATGCAGGACACTCAATGAGACCTTCTAAATCGGAATTTCTTAATATCTTCTCAAAGTCAGTATTACAACCAGAACATAAAAATTCATAAATTGGCATTGAATACTCCTGTCGAATTAAAATTTCAATTTATTTTTGGGCTGCATTCCAATCAGATAGAAATTTTTCCAACCCAATATCAGTTAACGGATGTTTCAAAAGTTGCTTAATTAAACTAAATGGAATTGTTACTACATCTGCACCCATTTGTGCAGCACTTAAAAAATGAATTGGGTGTCTAACACTAGCCACTAAAACCTGAGTAGGAAGATCATATACGTGAAAAATGTCAACTATAGATTCAGTCATTTCTAATCCAGACTGTGAAATATCATCAAGTCTTCCAACAAAAGGACTAACATAAGATGCTCCGGCTTTTGCAGCCAATAGAGCCTGAGAAGCATTAAATATTAGAGTAACGTTTGTATCAATATCTTTTTCTCTTAAAGATTTCACAGCTTTTATACCATCATACCCAATAGGAATCTTTACAACTACATTTGGATGGATCTTACTCAATTCACAACCTTCATTAACCATATCTTCCCATTTTGTAGAAACAACTTCTGCACTAACAGGTCCATCTATAATTTCACATATATCTTTTATACGCGTATTAATATCCACTTTTTCTTTTGCTATTAGAGAAGGATTTGTTGTAACTCCATCAATAACACCAGATGATTCAGCTTCTTTAATTTCATCTAAATTAGCAGTATCAACAAAAATTTTCATATTTAAACCAATCTGAAATAAAAAAATATTAAAGGGCCATTTCATGCTCAATCAATGGAGAAAAAATGTCAACTTCCTTGAACAATTCACAAAAAGTCTATCCACCACTATCATCAAAGGATTGCATGCATTCCTTACTGCAAAATTTCTTCTCTTTTGAAAAAAAATTAAATGTCACAGCAGTTTTAAAAGGAAAAAATGCGCCGCAATTTGCGCAAGGAATCATTTCATCTTCAAGCAAATTTTCTTTTGAAACAACATTCCCATTTTTCTTTTTAAAAAAAGATGTGAACAAAGAAAAAATAACCCAAAATAAAAGTGTATATAAAATAAAACGTAACATAAGATTACCTTTTTTTGATTCTTCTTATCTATTTTATAGATTAATGAAAATTGCCTGAATGGTAAAGCTGAATTGGACAAACTGTAATTTCGTTTTCTTCTAAATCTCTAAGAGAACCAACTGCTGCTCTCGCTGCAGATAATGTAGTGCAGTAGAAAATGTCCCTTAAAAGCGAAGTCCTCCTAATGGATCTGCTATCTTTAATTGACTGCACATCAGATGTAGTGTTGAGAACAAAATGAAT
>CAYWAX010000116.1:0-6096 GCA_964456425.1 uncultured Nitrospinaceae bacterium
ATTCTCACCTTAACCTCTTTTTTAGCAGAATCTGACGAACCTTTAACATCAGGAATGAAACCTATGTCTCTAATCATGTCATGAGCATCTTTAGAAGCCTGTCCTGGTGTAGTAAGATATCCATCTACAAATATTGAGTTTGCAGGCAATAAGGATAATGGCTGTAGGCTTTTCAGTTGAATTTCACGACCACCAGCAATCCTTATTTCAGAAGTGGGATTATAAAATCTCATTAACGAAACTAAATAAAGACATTTTATAGGCGTCATTAATGATAGGTTTTCTAGAGGAGTTCCTGGTATTGGGTTTAAAAAATTAACTGGTATAGATTCTGGTGAAATTTTATTCAATTCTTCACAAACATCAATAACATCTTCGTCACTTTCCCCTTGTCCGAAAATAACTCCTGAACAAAGTTCTAATCCATTTTCTCTAGCATTTTTTAGTGTTTCTACCCTATCTTCATATGTATGAGTAGAACAAATTTTTTCATAAAAAGTTTTACTAGTATTTAAATTATGATTCAGTCGATCTACACCAGATTCTTTTAGTTTGGATGCCTGTTCTTCATTTAATAATCCTAATGAACAACAGATGGAAAGATCGTATTTTTCTTTAATTTGTCTAACTGCTGAGGACAATCTCTCTATCTCATAATCATTAGGTCCTCTTGCACTTATAACAATGCAATATCTTCTAGAACCTGCCTCAAACGCTTCTTGAGCTCCTTTCAATAATGTCTCGTCATCTACGAGTCCATACTTTTCTATTTCTGAATCAGATACGGAAGATTGGGAACAATAGGCACAATCTTCGGGACAGATTCCACTTTTTGCATTAATTAGATAATGGATTTGTACAAATTTATCAAAATATTTTTTTCGTATTTTGAAAGAGGCATTTAGTATTGACATTAAGTCTGATGAGGGAGCGCCAATAATTGCATGCGCTTCTTCCCTATTCGGTGTTTTCCCCGAAAGCACTTTGTTAGCTAAATTCTCATAATCCATTGACATCTTTCTGAATAAGGAATTAAAAACAACCTGTGCAATTTACATAATACACTCAAGGGATACAATGTTTATAAAATAAATATACAAATTTATATAATTTTTTGGGGTGTAATATTTAATTTATGGAACTGTCGAATACATTACAAAAAGAAATAGATAATTCGATCAAAGGTGATTTTCGCATTGATGATTTTACTAAGAAAATTTATAGTACTGATGCGAGTATGTATGAGATTGAACCTATCGGTGTTCTCCTTCCCAAAAATTCAGAAGATGTTAAAAACTGCATTGAAATTGCAAAAGAAAACAACATTTCTATTCTTCCGCGAGGTGGAGGAACAAGTTTAGCAGGTCAAACTGTAGGAAAATCTTTAATTCTAGATTTTTCTAAATATATGAACAAAATTATTGAAATCAACACGGAGGAATCTTGGGCTATAGTTCAGCCAGGCGTAGTGCAGGATCATTTCAATGATTTTTTAAGCCCTTACGGATTTACCTTTGGACCTAATACTTCCACGAGTAGTCGAGCCACTCTTGGAGGAATGATTGGAAATAACTCATCAGGGTCACGTTCAATCGTATACGGCAAAACTATTGACCATGTAAAAGAACTTAAAGGGTTTTTTGCTAACGGAGAACATTTTTTCTTCGAACCTCTTCTTGAAAAAGAGTTGGAAGAAATCATTAAAAAAGAAAATCATAATGCATTAGTGCACAGAAAAATAAAAGAGATAGTTGACTCGAATAGGCAGGAGATTGTAGATAGATATCCTAAAATAATGAGAAGAGTATCTGGTTATAATTTAGATGAATTTATCGACGAATCAAAACCTTTTAATCTCTCTAAATTATTAGTTGGATCAGAAGGTACATTAGCAGTTACTACCGAAGCAAAAGTAAATATTGACAGGAAACCAAATGCACTTGGAGTACTCGTAGTACATTTCAAAACAATTGAAGAAGCACTAGACGCTAGTAGTACTATTTTAGAGCATGATGTTGCTGCTATAGAAATTATCGACAGACCTATCATAGACTTAGCGAAAGAAAATCTAGAAGCTCAAAGATATATGAAAAGTTTTATGCGTGGCGACCCAGATGCTTTCCTAACTATCGAATTTTTTGCAGACACAAAAGATGAAGCAAATCATAAAGTCCAGAATTTAGCTGACGAACTTGAAAATAAGAATATTGGTTATTCGATTGTCCCACTCACAGAAGAAAGTCACAAACAAGACTGTTTGAATATGAGAAAAGCTGGCTTAGGTTTTCTACTTGGCAGAAAAGGAGATTTGAAACCTGTAGCTTTTGTTGAAGATTGTGCAGTAGATCCGACTCACCTCCTCTCTTACTATAAGAAATTTGAATCGATTATGCAGAAATACGATACAACGACCTCTTATTATGGACATAGCAGTGTCGGTTTAATGCATTTACGACCTTTAATAAATTCAAAAACGAAAGATGATATAGAAAAGATGTCTGCAATAGCGGAAGAAGTTTCTGATTTGGTTCTAGAATTTGGAGGATCAATGAGTGGGGAACATGGGGATGGTCTCGCACGAAGTCAGTGGATTCCTAAATTTTTTGGAGAAAAGCTATATCAATCTTTTTGTGAGATAAAAGATACTTTCGATCCTCAGAATATTATGAATCCAGGAAAAATTGTTAGAGCAGATAATTTTACGACTAATTTGCGTTATGGAGAAAATTATATAACTCCAGAAATTAATACTGTCATGGATTTTTCCTCCGATGGTGGATTTTTGAGAGCTATAGAAATGTGTAATGGAGTTGGAGCTTGTAGGAAAAGAGATGGAACTATGTGTCCCTCATACCAAGCGACTTTAGAAGAAGAACATTCTACAAGAGGAAGAGCAAATGCTCTTAGAAAAGCTATTGCTGAGGGTGTGAATAATGAAGATTTTACTAGTGAAAGACTTCACGATGTTTTAGATCTTTGTCTTCAATGTAAAGGCTGTAAGGCAGAATGTCCTTCTAGTGTAGATATGGCAAAAATTAAAGCTGAATTTCTTCAAAAATATTACAACAAAAACGGATTGCCACTAAGAACTAGGTTAATGGGACATATCGCATCTATAAATAAATTCAGCACTCTCTTTTCCGGTTTAGTGAATTGGACTTTGTCAAATAATTTCTTCAGGCATCTAATGGAGAAATATTTAGGTATTGATAAAAGGAGAACTTTTCCTCAACTACAAAACGAGACTTTTGAAGAATGGTTTGAAGGAAGATCTTCAAATAAGAAAGTATTCAATAAAAAAGTTTTATTAATGAATGATACGTTTACTAATTATAATTACCCTGAAATTGGAAAGGCTGCTGTCCATGTTTTAGAAAAGTGTGGCTACGAAATAATATTAACAAAGATGAGGTGTTGTGGTCGTCCTATGATTTCTCACGGAATGCTAGAAGAAGGAAAGTTATTGGCAATTGAAAACCTTAATTTTTTGTATTCATATACAAAAGACAACATCCCAGTAGTTGGATTAGAGCCAAGTTGCCTTTCGACTTTAACAGACGAGTATAAGGACCTTTTGCCCGGAGAAATCTCAAGATCTGTAGCAGACAATTCGTTTATGCTTGAAGAATTCATTGAACATATTCACAAAAATGAGAAAGTAGAATTGAATTTTGAAAAAATGGAAAAAGATGTACATTTTCAGGCACACTGTCATCAAAAATCTCTTTCTGGCACATCTTCTACTTTGAATGTTTTGAAAATGATTCCTGGTTTGAATATACACACGATACCTTCAGGTTGTTGCGGTATGGCAGGTTCTTTTGGTTATGAACACGAGCATTACGATATTTCCATGTCTATTGGGGAACTTGTTCTTTTTCCCTATCTTAAAAAATTAGACGAAAATTCTATTGTGGTTGCAAATGGGGTATCCTGCAGACAACAGATTTCAAAAGGGAGCAATAAAACTTCAAAACATATAGTCGAAGTTTTAGCAGAAGTTATAAAATAGTTAATGTTAATACTTATTTTTTTTATGTAATTAATTGATTATAAATAATTTAGGAGCAATAAATGGAACAAGGTTATCCTCGTTTTAGTGACGTTGAATTTGATAAAAGGTATGAAGCAACAAGAGAAATGATGGATAATATTGGCGTTGATGTTTTGCTTTTTTTTGCATTTGGGGGCAATAACCGCAATAACATGGCAAACATCTATTACCTTACTGGGTACAGGGATTTTAATCATTCTTATCTAATATTTCCAAAAACTGGAGATCCTACTCTTTTTGTAGGTCTATATAATCACCTTCATAACGCTCAAAACCAAGCTGTTATAAAGGATGTTCGGCATGGCGGATATGGAAATCCGGTCAATATGGCAGATCAGCTTGATGAAATTGGTGCAGGCAACCAATCTATTGGAATACTAGGAGTAAATCCAAGATTTGGAATCAATTTGCCATACGATCATACCATATATCTTGAAGAAAGATTTCCAGAAGCGAAATGGAAAAATGCATCTACCGAGTTCAGAAATTTAAGACTAGTTAAAAGTGAAGAGGAATTAGAATGGCTGCAAGAAGGATGCAGGTTAACGGATCTTTCGATGAAAGCAGTACAAGAATATGCTAGACCAGGAATCACAGAGGCGGAATTGTCTGCAAGAATGGGAATAGAATACAAAATAGAAGGTGGTGAACAGCTTGTCCATTTTGTAACTGCCACTCCTATGGATAATCCACACACCCCCTTGCCATGGCAGAATCCAACAAATAGAAAATTAGAAATTGGAGATGTCTTATTAACTGAAATAAGTGCTGCGTTTCATGGATACGCAGGACAAATTCTTAGACCATTCACAATAGGAGCAGAACCTACCGCACCCTACTCTACACTTTTCGATGCATCAGTAGAAGTATACGATGCTGTAGCTAATGTCATGAAAGACGGAGCTGGCATAGGGGAAATCATGGATGCTACTGACATACTTCCAGATAAAGGGTATCAAATATATGATTCATTAGCTCATGGTTTTGGTGTTGATCTTCTTCAACCATCTGTTGGCATTAGAGGATCAAATTACGCAAAACCACCAGAGGATTTTGTATACAAAGAAAATATGACGATGGTTATACAACCAAATCCAATGGACGAAGATGGTCATGGACTTCAAACAGGCGATTTTGGAGTTGTGACTAAAGAAGGCTTTAAATCCATGCACGAATTTCCTAGAGAATTCTTTAGATGCGGATAAAGAGAAACATTCTTTAGTCTATATTACGAGAGGACAATTTTTATGAGCGAATTCAAAACTGATATTAAAGACGGGATGAGAATTGACTGGGATGTTCCTGTAACAATGGATGATGGCGTTATATTGCGATGTGATATCTATAGACCGGTTGAAGAAGGAGAATACCCTGCCCTTTTATCCTATGGTCCATACGGTAAATATTTGCATTTTGAAGATGGATACGAAACTGCCTGGAAAAGAATGGTAGAACTTCACCCAGATGTTCCTGCTGGCTCCAGCAATAAATATCAAAGCTGGGAAGTAGTAGACCCTGAAAAATGGGTTCCAGATGGTTATGCCGTTGTTCGATTTGACTCACGTGGAGCAGGTAGATCTCCTGGTTATATTGATCACTGGTCTGAAAGAGAACATAAGGATTTTCATGACTGTATAGAATGGTCCGCTGAACAATCCTGGTGTAATGGAAAAATTGGCCTGAATGGAATTAGTTATTATGGAATTAATCAATGGCATGTTGCTTCTCTGCAACCTCCGCATTTAGCAGCTATATGTATCTGGGAAGGTGCCGCAGATCTTTATAGAGAACTCGCTCACCATGGAGGAATTCTTACCTCATTTGTAGCGAACTGGTATGACATGCAATGCAAAACTGTTCAAAACGGAGTTGGTACAAAAGGCTACCGAAGCAGAATGAACGGAGAAATGGTGTCAGGTCCAGAAACGTTAACAGATGAAGAATTAGCCGGGAATAGATGTGATCTAGGTAACGACTTATTGTCCAATAAACTTTCCACAGATGATTATTGGAAGTCAAGAATTCCCGACTGGTCTAAGATA
>CAYWAX010000117.1:0-6037 GCA_964456425.1 uncultured Nitrospinaceae bacterium
ATTCAGGTCAAAAAGAATCGTTTTTTCTATTGTTTTTTAGTTGTATTTTATATATGAGGCAAAAAGTATTTTGCAATCAGATTTTATTAAGTCATTGAGAAACTTAAAACACGAAAAAATCAGGACATTGATTTTTGTATCTGCAGCTGTGATTCTTGGTTTTTTTGTTTTGTATCCACTAGGGATACTTTTCAAAAGAAGCTTGTATGATTACACTTCTAATGCTTGGACTATACAGAACTATTTTACTTTTTATTCTGACGCGGAATTGTATTCGGCATTTTGGAACACTTTGAAACTTGCCTTTGCAACTTCTATTTTTTCACTTCTTGTTGCTTTGCCGATGGCTTGGGGTGTATCTAGAACAGATATGCCATTCAGGCAAACATGTCGTTCTATGGTTGTTCTTACTTTTGCTACTCCTAGTTTTTTAGGTGCAATAGGTTGGATAGTGTTGTTGGGACCACGTGCTGGAATAGTAAATCAAATCACGATGGGTTTGTTTGGCCTTGAAGAACCTTTATTTAATATCTTTAGTTTTGGTGGGATGGCTTTTGTAATGGGCTTGTTTGTTTATCCTTTTATGTTTTTTTCAGTTGTTTCAGCATTAGATAATATGGATCCTAATTATGAGCAATCTGCAAAGATTTTAGGTTCGAGCACTTTGAGAGTTATTCTAACTATTACACTTCCTATTGTTACTCCTGCTATCTTGTCTGGTTTGATCTTAGTGATCCTGGAAAGCTTTGTTGTTTTTGGAGCCCCTGCGATAGTTGGAAATCCGGCGTATATACATACTCTTTCTACTCAGGTATACAATCTATTTTCTGACGATCCGCCACAATTTCATATGGCTGCAACAGCTGCGACACCTATTGTAATTGTCACTGCCATTTTACTTATTTTCCAACGTTCTTATTTAGGAAAAAGGCAGTTTATTACTGTAACTGGAAAATCGCCGCAGCCAGAATTAATTGAAATAGGGAAATGGAAATATGTCTTGTCTGGCTTTTCTATGCTTGTTGTTTTTGTAAGTATTGGAATGCCTACACTGGCACTTTTTCAGGCATCTATTGTAAAGGTCTGGGGTAATTTCCCTACTTTTGACAATCTCACACTAGATAATTATATTGAATTATTCACATCTAATAGGGATATTGTAGTAAGGGCATTTTTAAATAGTTTTGTTCTGGCTATTGGTGCTGCATTTGTTTGTATTGCATTTACTTTTGTTATGGCTTGGATAATAGAAAGGACTACAGTTCCTGGAAGAGAATTTCTTTCTTTACTTTCTATGATTGGAATGTCTTTCCCCGGAGTTGCATTAGGCGTAGCATTAGTTATAGCTTTTGCAGGGAAGCCTTTTTTTCTATATGGGACATTATGGTTGTTTCTCGTTGGATATTTCGTAAAAGGTACTCCAATTGCATTTATGTTCGCAAGATCTTCTCTAAAGCAGATACATGAAGAACTAGAGCATTCTTCACGTGTTTTAGGTGCTGGTTGGTTGAAGACAATGAAAGATATTACATTGCCGCTTATGAAGAAGGGTCTTTTTTCCGTAGGGACTATAATCTTCTGTATGAAATTTCGTGATATGGCAACCTCAATAATGCTCTATACCGGCGGCTTGGAAGTTATTTCTATTTTGATTTTTGAGTTTGTTGAAGAAGCTGAAATGGGCACATTAGGTGCTCTTACTTTTATTGTGATGTGTATTAACTTGACTCTTGTTGCTCTTTCCAAAAAATTAGTTGGGAAGGGCGCATTTGAAATGTGAGGTGGAAATTGCCTGATCTATTTATTGACAACGTCACTAAAGAATTTGAAGAGACTATAGCGTTAAATAATTTCTCTCTGAAAATTAAAAATGGGGAGGCTGTAGTTCTTTTAGGTCCGAGTGGATGTGGAAAGACTACTTTACTTAAGACTATTGCGGGTTTCTTAAAGCCTGATCAGGGACAGATTCGTCTAGGAGAAAAGATTGTTTCGGATAATCACGAAATTCTTCCACCTGACAAACGCGAAATGTCTATGGTTTTTCAATCTTATGCAATTTGGCCACATAAGACAGTTTTTCAGAATGTAGCTTATGGATTGGAAGTACGAAAAGTATCGAAAAACGAGTTGACAGAAAGAGTGCATAATGCACTTTCGATGGTACAGCTTGATGGTTTAGAGCATAGGTATTCAACAGAACTTTCGGGAGGACAGCAACAGCGCGTGGCATTAGCTAGAGCTTTCGTTGTAGATCCGTCGCTTCTTCTTTTAGATGAGCCCCTTTCTAACTTAGACGCTAATTTAAGAGTTGAGATGAGAGAAGAACTATCAGATCTTCATAATAGGATAGGAATCACTTTCATATATGTAACTCACGATCAAGAAGAGGCTATGGTTTTAGGAGATAGAATCGTTCTGATGGATCATGGTTTGAAAGTGCAAGAGGGGACTCCCGAAGATCTTTATGAAAGGCCTATTAATACTTTTGCGGCAAGCTTTATTGGGACTTCTAATATTTTTTCTGGAGATATTATCGAGGAATCTAGTGATAATTCTGTTGTTATGAATACAGATCTGGGTCCTATTATTGTGCAACAACAATTAGAGAATATTAAAGATAAAAAGGGTATTTTTTGTATTCGTCCGGAATGGGTCAAATTTCATGATGAAGCAGTAACAGGACGAAAGAACTGCTTCGAAGTAAGAGTTTTAAAAAAGCAGTACTATGGGAAATACAGTCGTTATACAGTAGGAATAGATCATAAAGAAATCTCTGTTGAAACCACTTTTGATAGTTCGATTACAATTGGCGATGAAATATTTATGGAATTTCCACCAGAATATTGTGTTTGTTTAAGACAATAAATTTTATTTTCTTTTAAACTAAGGGGGTCTAAGAATGTTTAAGAAAGTGTCTTTGGCAACATTTGCATTCCTTTTTTCAGTCAGTTGTCTTGGCTTGAATCAAGCTTTTGCGGTATCTGAAAAATTAATACAAAGTGCAAAAAAAGAAGGAAAAGTCGTTTTATATCATAGCCTTAGCCGTAGAGTATTAAAAAAATTGGTTAAAGGTTTTGAGAAGAAATATGGCATTAATGTTAAATGGACCAGAAAAGGAACCGGCGGAATTATAAGAATGGTAACAGCCGAGAAAATGGCTGGTGCACTCAAATGCGACATAGTGTCTACGGGTGATCCTACAGTATTTATAAGATGGCAAAAAGAAGGTTTGTTGAAGAAGTATGTTTCTACAAATACCTCATCTTTTCATAAAGGATTGGCAAATCCAGAAGGTTGGATAACTCCATCTAGAACAACAATTGGTTCGATGGGTTATAATACAAAGAATGTAAAAGATTCCGAAGCCCCAAAAAGCTGGAAAGATGTTTTAGACCCAAAATGGAAAGGCCGTCTGGCTATTGTGGATCCAAGAAAAAGTGGTCCAGCAAGATGGTGGATGGCTGGAATGGTGAAACGTTTTGGTTGGGAGTATTTTCAAGAGTTATCAAAAAATAAACCTCTTTTATTAAAAGCTACTTCAACTGCTGCGCTAGCCTTAATCAATGGTGAAGCAGATGTTCTAGTTATAGCAAATGAACATGATCTTGTTAGAAGAAAAGCAAAAGGCCAATCTGTATCTCCTTCCTATCCAAAAGAAGGTATTTCCAAAAAAACTAGTCCTGTAGCTATTTGTGCAAATCCTCCAAATCCAAATGCTGCAAAATTATGGATAGATTGGGAAAGTTCTGCAAAAATGCAAGCACTTATGACAAAAGATGGTGGATATCCTCCAACTAGAACAGATGTTAAATCATACCATCCTAGAGATCCAAAACTTACTGCTCCAGACAATCTTCTTGATTTTAGTCAGAAGAAATTCATTAAGAATAAAAGAAAAATGCTAAAGAAATTTGGAAAGATTATGAAGGGAATGAAAGTTCGTATTTACAAGAAGAAGAAAAAAAAGAAAAAGAAATAGTAATGTGAAATTTGCAATTTGTGAGATTGTTTATTCTTAATTTAAATCTGGGCGGCTTTTTGCTGCCCAGATTCTCTTTTCAATATTATTTCAACTGTATTCGAGATAGAAATTATTCAAATAAAATTGTGTTCTGACAATTAAATTGTTTTGTTCTTCTTGCAAAGGAGTATTTCGATGAACGAAGAAACGTTAAAAGAAAAAGTCCAAAGGGCCAAAGAAAAAATTCTTCCTGTTTGGGATCAGGCAACACCAGATACAAGTCTCGTAAATTTTGCAATTGAATGGGACCATGAATACGAGGAATTATACAGATCTTCAGGTTGGGGTTTTTTTTCTGCAGATAAACCTAGACATTTAGATCATAAGACAAGAGAAATGATTGTATGTGCACTTCTGGCTTTTAGAGATAGGCCCGGTGCATATCAGCATGCAAAAAATGCCTTGAGGCAGGGGGCTACTATTAATGAGTTGATGGAAGTCTTTTCAGTCGCAGTTTTTCCAGGTGGTGGACCAACTAGAGTGGTAGGATTGGAAGGGCTGAGGAAAATAGTCGAAGAGGAAGATGGACATACTCCTATAGAAAGAGCTCCTAAGAGTGATTCAGAGATAGAAGAAGATTTTTCAAATGAGTCAAGAGAAGAAAAAATTAATAGAATTACAAAAAAGATTCACGCAGACATGGGTTATGAAGATGAAAATATATCCTTTGGTGTGGAATTAGATCCTGATTTTTTTGAAGTTTATTCTAAGGTTTACTGGGGATTTTTTGAACAAGAAAGATGTCATTTAGATCCAATCGTGAGAGAGATGGTTCTTCTTGTAGTGATGACTTTCAGAGGTCTCAGGGAAGAAGCATATCAACATGCGAAGAAAGCATTGAGACTTGGCGCTACTATAAATCAACTTTTAGAATGCCATGAAGTATGTATTCCTCCAGCTGGTCTAGGTCAATTGCATGAAGGTTTAAGAACATTGAGGATTATTTCCGAGGAAATGAAAAACAATAGTTAAGTTTAATGATTTTAGTATTATTAGAAAGGAAGATTGAATGAACAGTGAAAGTTACGAAGAAAAAGCAACAAGAGTGGCAGAGATTTTCAGGAAAGAAAGAGAGGGAACAACGGGATATGACAATTTGCTTTCTTTTGGCGCATCTATAGATCCAGATTATTGGGAAGCATATAGATATAATGGATGGGGATTCTTTACGCCGCAGAATAAAAGACATTTAGATCATATGACAAGAGAAATGATTGTATGTGGAGTACTCTCTTTTCGGGATAGGCCAGGTGTATACGTACATGCTAAAAATGCTTTGAAAGAAGGGGCAACGCTGAATCAACTTTTAGAAGTTTTTGAAGTAGCTCTTTTCCCAGGTGGAGGACCTTCTCGAATGGTTGGGCTAGAGACTTTAAAGAGAATAGTGGATGAAGATCCAAGTCTCGTTGTTGAAAAACGTCCTTGGAGGTTTGATGCAGAAGAAGTAGCACGTAATGTTCCTGAAAAAGAGACAAGAGAAGAAAAAATAAAAAGAGTCACCGAAACAATAGAGAAGGCAAACGGATATGTAGATGAAGCGATTTCTTTTGGTGTAGAACTGGATCCAGATTATTTTGATATTTATTCAAGGATGCACTGGAGTTTTTTTGAAGAAAAAGAAGGATTTTTAACTCCTATACAAAGAGAACTAATAGTCATGGCAGTTTTTGCTTTTAGAGGTTTTAGGGAAGAATTGTATTTTCATTCAAAGAAAGCACTTCGTTTAGGAGCCTCTATGGAGCAATTGCTAGAATGTTTTCAGGTTTGTGTTCCCCCTGGTGGAATTGCTTTATTACATGAGGGTCTAAGGACACTCAAAAAGATTCACGACGAGGCGAAATAAAATTATATTATGGAATATGGACAGCTGGCCTTAGCTTTTGGCTTAATAACTGCTCTTCTTACTGCGTTTTTTCAGATTATAGTAAGAAAAGGAAAGAATTATGGTAACGCGCTAACGGGAGTTTTGATTGGGATAATAGTAAATTTTCCAATCATGCTTGCTCTTTCTTATGT
>CAYWAX010000118.1:0-6028 GCA_964456425.1 uncultured Nitrospinaceae bacterium
GAAGGAGTAGCATATTGATTTGAAAACAACGCATTAGCTCTTTCTCTACAAAAATTTTGTTCGAAACCAACACGAATTTTTGCTCCGGAAATAAAAGACAAAAGTCCACTTTTAATTAGTCCCTGTGGATCTATAGCAACATCAGGATTTAGACTTCTCAAATCCCTTAGAGAAACAAAAAAATTCGAAATAGTTTTGAAATTTAAATTTTTTCTTAAATGTTTACTATCAACTGTAAATATTTGATCGATATCCGGATTCCCTTTTAGAATCTCAGCATATATAGACTCAACAAGCCAGACTATTTCTGCACTAGGCATAGAATCTTTAATAGCCGATGCAATAGGAAGGGAATGGACTATATCACCTATTGCTCCAAGACGTATTATCAAGAATCTTTTTCTCATTTTAATTCGATTCTTTTAAAATTTTACCCAATTCTGATGATGAATGATTTTTTGCATCTCCACATATCAAAATTTTTCCTCCGTAACTTTCAACTGTATCTTTTTCAGGTACGTTATCTAAAGTGTAATCCGTTCCTTTAACGTGAAAATGAGGTTGTAAATCTAATAAAATACTAGACACATCTAATTCTTCAAATAGTATTATAAAGTCTACACATATCAATTCAGAGATTATTTCGAGTCTTTCTGCTTCTGACACAAATGGTCTTCCTTTTCCTTTTAAGACTCGAGCAGAATGATCACTATTTATCCCCACAACCAATAAATCTCCACTTTCTTTTGCCTCACGAAGATACCTTATATGACCAACATGTAATATATCGAAACATCCATTAGCAAAAACTATGACTTTACCTTCTTCTTTTTGTTTTTGGATCTCAAATTTCAGTTCTTCTATATTCCATAATTTTTCTAAATATTTATTTCCTTTTTTCTTCAAAATATCATCTTTCAAGAATATGAAACAATTCATTAATTTTAACTACCGCAGTCCCCATTTTCATAACTACTAAACCTGCAGCCATACTTGCAATCTCAGCTGACTCCTTTAAATTTGCCCCAGATGCCAGTGAAAGTGTAAAGGCTGAAATTACTGTATCACCAGCACCAGTAACATCTGCAACTTGGTCGGAACCAAAGATAGGCACATCTATTCTTAGATTTTCTTTTTGAAAAACACTCATGCCTTTTTTACCACGAGTTATTAAAACAGCTTTAGAGTTGGTAATATTTAAAAGTTCCTCTCCAGCATTATCGATGTTTTTATCATTTGGATAAAATCCAACAGCATTTTCGACTTCTTCTTCATTAGGAGTTATTGCAGTAACACCTTTGAAATCTTTACACGACCAACGACTATCAACAGTAACAATAATTTCCTTCGAAATTTGTTCTACTAAATTTTTTATCTTTTCAGTAACTACCCCTAAACCATAATCTGAAATAATAAGTGCATCTAAACCTTCTTCGCAGAGGACTTCAATAGACTTCACAAGTTGAGATTCCATTTTTTCAGAAAATATTCTTTTTTTCTCATTATCTATACGAATTACTTGTTGTCGAGTTGTGTTTTTTCCTCCAGCTAAGATTCTTTTTTTAGTGGGGGTAATCGTCTCACTATCAAGAATGATATTATCAACATTTATATTATTTGAAGATAATTTGTTTTTTAGTTCTTCACCTTCCTTATCGTTCCCAACAACTCCAACTGCAAATACCTTGCTACCAAGAGAAGCAGCATTCATTGCAGCATTTCCTCCCCCACCAGGTATCAAAGAACTATCCTGAAAATCTAAAACTATAACTGGTGCTTCTCTACTTATTCTTGAAGTTTCACCATAAATAAACTCATCCGAAATAAAATCACCAACTACACCAATTTTTAGTGATGAAAATTTAGAAAAATATTTTTTTAATGCCTGATCCATTTGAAGTACCTAAATTCTAAGAAAAAATAAGTTCAATTGCATGATAAACATCTTCGGCTACGTAATCTGGTTCACGCAACCACTTTTTCCTATTTGTTTCAAATTCACCTCTTCCGTATCCAGTTAAAACCAAAGCGGAACGACACCCTGCAGACCAGCCAGATTCTAAATCCGAATATTTATCTCCAATCATAAATGATTCATTTAAATCCACATCAAACTCATGTGCTGCCTTTAAAATCATTCCTGGTTTTGGCTTTCTCATCTCACATTCCTTAGAAAATGGATTTTCTGTTCCCAATGGAACATGAGGACAGAAATAAATAGCATCTAAATTAGCATTTTCCAATTCCAGCTCTTTTCTTAATTTTGCGTGCACTTCTTCAATCATCGATTCTGGAAAATATCCTCTAGCTACACCTGCTTGATTAGTTACTAAAATTACCAAAAATCCTGCATCATTTATTTTTTTAACAGCAGCTGCTGCACGAGGGAGAAGTTCATAATCATCTAAATGTGTTATATATCCAACATCTCGATTTAAGGTCCCATCACGATCTAAAAAAATAGCTTTTCTCTTTTTCAACTTTATCTCCATTTTTTTACAAAATATTTTTTAATTTATTTTCAACGTCCGAAATCGTAATCTTCTCCATACAATCATGATGATGTAATGGACAGACTCTCTTGAAACAAGGACTACAATCTAAATTCTCATAAATATAAAAATTTCTAGACCCTCTTGGAGCTGTTAGTTTTGGGTCAGTAGGACCAAAAATAGATACTGTTGGAGTCCCGACCAAGGAGGCAATATGCAAAGGTCCTGTATCTCCAGATATAAAAGCATCGAGCATAGAAAGTAGGCCAGGTAAAATTAACAAATTGTCTCTTCCATATAAATTTAGTGCTTTTCCCTTTGAATGTTTTACAACTATTTCTGTTAATTCTTTTTCTCCAGGGCCACCAAAAATTAGCACTTTAGCTCCTTGATAATCAGTTAATCGTTCTGCCAACAATCCAAAATTTTTTGGATTCCAAGTTTTAGAGGACCCAAAAAATGCTCCTGGATGTATACCTATTAAAGGTCGTTTAGATAAATCAACAAGCTTTTCTAGCATATTTCTAGATACTTGAAGCAAGTCATCTCTTATCTTAATTGAAATTCTTTCAGAAACCGGACTTAAACCATTCGCTATTATCAATCCAAGATAATAGTCCATTAAATTTTGGGATTTATTCTCGGGAAGAAATATTGGATTTGTAAGCAATTGTTTCCTAAAGTTTGTAGAATACCCTATCCTTGATTCTGCACCAGATAAATAACCTATTAATCCAGAACGAAAACTATTGGGTAAAAGCCAAAAATTATCAGATGAAAGTTTCTTTCTGAATTTTCCAAATCGAAAAATCTTAAATAAATACCAAAAACTATTTTTATCGAGTTTAATAATTTCATCTACCCAAGGATAGTTTTCAAAAAGACCTTCAATCCAAGGATTAATTATTACTCTAATCTTACTATCGGGAAAATTTGCGCGAAGTGAAGCAAAAAAAGGCGCTGCCATTGCAGCATCACCAATCCAGTTGGGAGCTAAAACAGTTTGAGCTTTATTCTTAGAAAAATCAATTTTTCTCAAATTGATATTCCTTTTAAAATATAAATCGAAATTTTCTTGAAATAATTGTACAATTTTTTTGAAAACTAAAAAATCTCTTCGGTTGGATATAATTTCTTTGTTTTAAGTTCGGTTTTTTTGCTCTTTTTAGACTTTTTTTTAATTACATAAAATGAAATTAGGATTTTTATATTGAAGAAACTCCAGACTTACATTTTAAAAGATATTCTAAATTGGTCATTCTTCTCATTACTTTTGCTAACTTTTATTTTGTTACTAGGTAAAATTTTTGAGATAACTCAACTCATTATAATAAATAAAATTCCCTTAAGTGTTGTTTTGAACTTTTTAATAACATCTCTTCCAATCATTCTACTAACCAACATACCAATGTCGATTCTAATTTCAACAGGCTTAGTTTTTAGTAAATTTTCACATGACAATGAATTATTAGCAATGTCTACGTCCGGAATGAGCTTTTATAGCCAATTAACTCCTGTAATTCTATTAGGAATAGCAACTACCGTTACTATGTTTTTCCTGACAATTTACGGACTTCCGTGGGGGTTTTCGAATAGTAGGATTATAAGCAAAAAAATTATTTCAATAAGCCAAATTGACTCTAATATACAAGAACAAGTCTTTAAAAGGATTGCAGATGGAATAGTCATTTTTGTAGGGAAGAAGAGTAAAGAAAGTAGAGTTTTAAATGGAATAATTATTTCTGAATCTAGAGATAAGAATAATAAAAAGATCATCTTTGCCAAAAAAGCAATTTTCAGAAGAGATAAAACAAAAAATTTAATTATTTTTCAGTTATATGATGGTTCAATTCACGCAGAGGTAAATCAACCCGCAAAAAATAAAATTACTTCTATAGAAAAAAAAAGTTATAGAATTACACAATTTAAGAAATATCATCTTAAAATTGACTTAGCACAAAGGAATCAGAATTTCAGCCCTTTCCGTATACGACTTAGAGAACTTCCTTTTGAGAAACTAACTGACAGAATTAGAAATGCACAAAGAAATTCAAAAAAAGAACTACTATACTTAATTGAATTTCATAGAAGAATTGCTTTCCCTTTTATTTCATTAATATTTGCAATACTTGGAGCAGCTCTAGGGGTGACTAATCAAAGAACTGGGAGACAGGGAGGATTTCTTCTGAGTCTAATCATATTGTTCTTTTACTATGTTCTTGATACCTTTTTTAAGGGTCTAGGAGAAAATGGTTTCTTATACCCAATTTTTTCGGCATGGGGGGCAAACTTCATATTAGCTTTAATAACAATCTATTCTGCACGCAAAGTTAATAAAGAAGGTGATTTTCAATTAATCAAAATAGTTTCAAGTCCATTTAAATTACTATCTAATTTAACAAATCTAATTAAAAGAGAATCATGAGTATTATAGAAAGATATATTTTAAAGCGATTTATAGTTTTTCTAACTCTATTTCATATTGGAACTACGACACTTTTTTTACTGGCAGAATTTATCGAACGTATTGATGACCTAGTAGAAAAAAATGCATCTTTTAATCATAGTTTTCTTTATTTCTTGTATAAAGTTCCTATGCTTTCAGTTGAGGCAATGCCAGTTTCAGTATTATTAGGTTCAGTCACAACTCTATTTATTTTTTCGAGAAAAAAAGAAATACTATCAATGTTAGTTTCTGGAATAAGTATTTACAAAATTATAAGTCCAATCCTTATCGCAACTCTAGCTATAGGTCTTTTGAACTTTCTTGCTAGTGAGTTTATAACCCCCAAAACAAATGAGTTATGGTATTACAACTGGAGAGTAAATATAAAAAAAATACCTATAAAATCTTATCAAGAACAAAATTCTGTGTGGTTCAGATCTAAAGACAAATCTATTATTTGGTTTATTAATCACTATGATCCAAAAATAAAGAAGATGAAAAATGTAACTCTTTTCTACTTAGATAAGGATTATAATTTAAGAAAGAAAATTCAAGCTTTTCATGCGGAATGGGATAAAAAGAGTTCTAATTGGATTCTTTTTAATGGAAAAAAACAAAAATTTCTTTCTTCTGGAAATATCTACAAAAAAGAATTCGATAAATTAGTAATCAGTGTGTTTGAAAAACCTAAGGATTTTCAAGACATAAGAAAAGACCCTCAACAAATGAATTACCGAGAGATAAGATCTTATATAGAATTTCTAAAACAAACTGGCGTAAACCCAACAAAGTTTGAGGTAGAAAAATGGTCAAAAATAGCTAAGCCTTTTATGATTTTTATACTCGTTCTAGTGATAATACCATTCTCACTTAATAATAGTTTTAAATTTTCTTCAACTATCGGAACTATTGTATCGGTTGTTTTAGGATTCAGTTTTTTTGTGATTTTTTTTGCAAGCCTTTCACTTGGAAATAACGAAACTCTACCACCGTTCTTTTGTGCATTTGCCCCTAATGTTCTTTTTCTTGGTCTTGGAACCTATTTCTTAACATTTCTGAAAAGTTAAAATCAGAAGACCTCATTAATTAT
>CAYWAX010000119.1:0-5950 GCA_964456425.1 uncultured Nitrospinaceae bacterium
ATTTTGTTTGCCTGGTTCGCATGTTCTTAATTTTTACGATGGTCTACGCGAGGCTCCTTCTATCGAAGTTATTACCTGTAAAATGGAGCCTAACGTTACGCTTATGGCAGACGCTTATGGCAGACTCACAGGTGAACCCGGGGTTTGCTTGCTTACTGCAGGTCCAGGAGTTTGCAATTCTATTGCAGGCCTTGCACAAGCTTATGGTGCTGCCTCTCCAGTAATTCATATAACAGGAGCTGTCCCTCTAAATGCATCAAGAGAAGCTTTTCATGGAGTAGATAATCCAGAATTCACAGTTGAGATGTGTGAAAATGTAACTAAATGGAGCATTCGTGTTGAAAAGTTAGAAGATATTCCGGAAATCATGGCGAAAGCTTTTCAGATTAGTAAAAGTGGGAGACCAGGACCAGTACATATTGAATTCCCTAGACTTTCTGATTACTCTCCACATATTCTTCAAGAAAAACCAATTTCCTTTCCTACTTATAAACAAAAGCCTGTAGAAGTGATCGAACCTTCTAATGAAGATATAGAACAAATCGCAAATCGTCTCTTAAGTGCAAAATTCCCAATGATTGCTGCTGGAAAGGGAGTAATCAGAAAAAGAGCGACTAAAGAATTAGAGGAAATTTCAAAAATTCTCTCCGCACCTATAGTTTATCCGCAAGATTCTATGGGTATTGTTCCTGACGATCACCCTTTTTCTGCAGGACATTTTATTGATAATAGAACTGACCCTAGATTTAATTATGTGATTGAAGAAACAGATCTTATATTTTCAATTGGGTTAAGAGCGTCCACTGCGGAAACTGTTTTTTTAGAAAAGTACGCGCAAAAAGAAAATATATTAGTTGGCTTTGATGATGTAGAGGATGAAAATTATTCCAAAAAAGACGAAATTGTTGCAGATCCAAAACTCTTTCTATCTGCTTTACTTGAAAGACTGAAAAAAGAAAATAGAAGCACAAATGAAGATATAAAATCTAAGATAGCGAAAATTAAAGAGGATTTCAAAGAATCAGTAACAAATCATCTTGAGGGAGTACGTAACAATATTCCTTTACATACAGGATTCATTGTGGAAACAATTGTTGATTCTATTAAAAAAGACGCAATTGTCGTCACCGACGTTGGTAATAGTCAAATGTGGGGAAGATATTACTTTCCACTGAATCACACTGAATCTTACATGCAGTCTGGAGTATGGAATGCTATGTCATTTTGTTTACCAACTGCCTTCGTAGCAAAGCTAGAATACCCTAACAGACAAGTTGTTGGTATTGCAGGAGATGGAGCTTTTTTGATGACTATTGGTGATTTTGTTACTGCATGTGAGTACGGTGCGAACGCTGTTTTTGTTATCTTTAATGATGGAGCTTTCTCCCAAATGATTGGACAACAAAACAATCTATATGGAACTGCATATGGTTGTGATTTTCAAAGTCCAGACTTTGCAGAGATTGCAAATGCTTGTGGTGGTATTGGGTTTCGAGTTGAAAAACCAGACCAATTAAAACCTTCCCTAAAAAAAGCTTTAGATTCAGATGTACCTGCAATTGTTGACGTTTTGACATCATTTCAGCCTACCCCGCCATTCTAAATTATAAAAGTAAATCGTAATTTAGAATTGAAATTGGAGAAATATATCTTGAAGTTACTTTTTTAATGGGAATCGGCGAATTAATGGCTGCGAGTTCTGCAATCATTGCGGCCTTTGCACATATAAGTATAAGGCAAGGGATGAGAACTGCTTCTCCTCTTTTAGCTGCATTGATTGTAAATACTGTCGTTTCAACCGGTGGTCTTATCGTTTGCTTTTATCAAGGTTCATTTAATCAATTGTCGTTAAAAACGATTCTCTGGTTTGTTGCAATGGGCATAACAGGCCCGGGATTCGGACGTATCACACGACTGATTGGAATTAATAAAGTAGGTCTAAATCCTTCCGTTACTATTTCTGCTATCACTCCTTTTTGGGTTACATTTATTGCCATTTTTATTTTAGGAGAAAATCCCACATTTTGGGACATTTCGGGAACTATTTCCATAGTTTTTGGAGTCATAATCCTCAGTGTGAAATTTAATTCTACAAAAAGAATTTCTGATTGGTTTCAAAAAGGAGTAATATTTCCAATACTTGCTTCCATTGCATATGCACTTGCTCCAGTTTTTGCAAAACTTGCTTTAAATGAACAGAAAATACCGATGGCTGGGTTGGGAATTGGGTTCCTTGTGGGTAATATTTTTCTTCTTTTAAGCAGTCCTATTTTAAAGCAAAAAGTTTCTGTTAAGAGTAGAGCAGATGTTCTTTGGATTTTATTAAGTGGTATTTTCAATTTCTGCAGTTCTTCTCTTTTGATTAATGCAATAATGATTTCTCCTGTATCTATAGCAATTCCTCTGAGTAGAACTGCTCCCATATGGCTTCTAATTTTTAGTTATATTTTCCTAGGGAAACTTGAAAAAATTACCAAACAAATCGTGATGGCAACGATTTTAATAGTTTTAGGAGGTATTTTTATCACTGCTTTATAAATAAAAGAAAATATTTAAATTCACAGAATAAACATATAGACTTCATCGTTATTACTTTAAATGATATTTTATTTGATATTTCACAATCAATTAAACTAAGGAATATAAAAAATGTCTGTATATAAATTTGAAGAACTTAAAAGCTCACATCAAAACCCTAAACTTTCATCTGGATTCGGTGAAACGATAAAAGGTGACAAGATGTATTTTTGTCATCGAATCTGGCCAACAGGAACGGAAGCAAAACCACACTTCCATCCATGCGAACAGTTCATTTATATCCTAAGGGGTAGACAAAACTTAATTTTAGGAGACAAAAAATTTGAAGTAGGTCCTGGAGAAGTAATTCATGTACCCTCTAATACAGTTCATTCTACAAAGATTATAGAAGAAGTCGAAGCAGTCTACGTAAAAGATACTACATGGAGTTTAAAAGGGGTTGCTGCAGGCGATGAAACTCCTAGTTCTCCTCCAGAAGACGACCCTTTTTAATAACACTCATGAAAGGTCAAAATGGTTAAAACTATAGGAATAATTTTAAATGGTGCAACTGGTCGAATTTGTTCTACCCAACACTTAGAAAATTCCCTAATTCCGATTAGAGAAAATAAAGATCTTCTTGTGGATGGAGAAATTATAACTCCTGAATTATTATTGCTCGGAAGAAATGAAAAAAAACTCTCTGAAATTGCCAATAGATTCAAAATTCCAAATTTTACTACAGACGTAAATTCTGCACTTGCAGATGAAAACTACCCTATTTTCTTTGATGCAGCGTCTACACATCTGCGCCTGAACCTCCTCAAGAATGCTATAGACGCAGGAAAACACATATATACTGAAAAACCTCTTGCTCCATCCATAGAAGAGGGAAAAATCCTGTTACAAAATGCCTCTTCAAAAAATCTCAAACATGGAGTGGTTGAAGACAAACTTTTTGTTCCTGGACTCCGTAAAATGAATCATTTAGTTAAAGAAAATTTTTTTGGGAGAATAGTAAATTTCAATCTCACTTTCGGATGGTGGGTCTTTGACGGCTCTTTAAAAAAATCTCAAAGGCCGAGTTGGAATTACAAAAAATCAGGTGGAGGTGGATTACTCTTTGATATGTACCCTCATTGGAGATACGTTATAGAGGGACTTCTTGGCCCGATCAAAAGAGTTGTATCTGCAAACTGGACCGCACAACCAAATAGAGTGGATGAAGAAGAGAATACTTATAAAGTTGATGTAGAAGATTCTAGTGCCACTATTATAGAACTCGTCTCAGGAGCATTTGGAACTATACAGAGTAGTTGGGCCACAAGAGTAAGAGTTGAAGATCTTTTTACTCTACAAATTGATGGTACGGAGGGGTCGGGATTCTCTACTCTTCGAAACTGCTGGACTCAAAGAGCCTCTTCAACTCCAAGAATCTCTGGCTTTAACCTCGGTGGAGATAAAAAAACTTTAGAATTCAAAACAAATTTTTTACAAGACTGGGAAGAGGTTCCTGAAATTGCCGCTTATAAAAATCCTTATCGTTTTGGCTGGGAAGGATTTATTGAACATGTATTAACCGATACACCCTTCATTTCTGACTTTTCTGCAGGGATCAGAGATATAGAACTTTCAGAAGCATGTCTGAAAAGTGGTGCTACAAATTCATGGATTTCAATGTCTAAGTAAAATGAAATTAAAAAAAAATTAAAGGTGCTTAAGTACATATAAATACAATATAATTCACCATTGTAAAAAATGTTTTAACTTTAATGTGTTTACAAAAAGGTCCAAATTTTGGCAAATAAAATTTCTTCAATTGAAAGTACTATTACAGATTTAGGAGATGGAAAAGCATTCGCACTCCATAATATTCTAGAACTAGACGGAAGAGTGAGTGCCTATCCTAAAAGCACAAGAGGCTTTTCCTCCATGAATTGTTACCTACTCCGCGAGGATAATGCAGCTGTCTTGTTAGATACAGGTTTTAACGGTCAAATAGATTTTTTAACAGAACAAATTTCTTCACTTATTACAAAAGATACTCCATTATCCCTGTATCCACTTCGTCAAAATGAATTTATGTCTGTAGGAAATATAGTTGCGCTTGCTAATCGATTTAATGTGGTGGAAGCCTTTTCAAATCGACCGAATATTGATTTCTGGTTTGATTTCGAACTAGAGGATTTCATACCCAAGGAAGAAAAGGATAAAAAATTTACAACATCTAAACTTGGAAATGAGTTGAAAATTAATATTGGTGAAAATCCAGAGAGACTTATTCATGGTCTTGTTGCACCTATTAGACTAATTTCTACAATGTGGATATTTGATCACGGAACTAAAACTTTGTTTTCTTCTGACATGTTTAGTCATATTTCTCAGAAAAATCTTGATGGTCCTTGGATTTCTGATAAAGATGAACTAACAACCACATCTTTTGTTCGTTCTTTTCTTTTAAATACTCGATATTGGTGGTTAGAGGGAGTAAATACTGGACCTCTAAGAGAAGGAATATCTGAAGTCTTTAATAAATTTGATATACATGCAATTGCACCTGGTTATGGAACTATACTAACTGGGAAAGACCAGGTAGAAAAACAATTCAAAATACTTGATGAAGTTTTGAGGGACTTGGATTCCTCTGTTGTTAAAGCTAGTTATGTTCCTAGAAATTTAGAAAGGTAAAAATGACTATACACAATAATCCTCTACCTCGAGAAATCGCTGATGGAATTTTCTGGCTTGGAATTTGTCATGAACAGTTTCATAATGGAAAAACGTATCATACTTATAATGCCTCTTTCGTAATTGTTGGTACTGAAGGATCAATGCTTGTTGAAACGGGTCATCAGGGTGATTATCCCACGATTCGAAAACAGGTTAAAAGCGTCTTAAAAGAACAAAATTCTAGTCTGAAATATTTATTCCTAACTCATCAAGAAGTTCCACATTCAGGTGGAATGGGACGAATTCTAGATGATTTTCCTGAAGTAACTGTACATTGTGATGTAAGTGATTATCATCTTTGTTTCCCAGAACATGCACATAGACTAAAAGAATTGGAAGTTGGAGAATCTTTAGACTTAGGGAACAGGAAATTTTTTGCTGCAGAACCAGTAATTAGAGATTTGAGAACATCTCTTTGGGGATTCGATACTCTTACTAAAACTCTTTTCCCTGGTGATGGTTTTGCCTATAGTCATTATCATGATGACAGTCATTGCGGAAAAACTGCTGAAGAAGCAGAATCTCTTGATTTAGGTGAAGTTTCTGCTGTTTTCGCAGAACGTGCATTGTTTTGGACAAAATTGGCAGATATGAATATATATGTCGATAGATTAGAAGAATTACTGAAAGAATTAGACGTCTCGAATGTAGCCCCTTCTCATGGGCTTCCGATTCTTGACATACCAACAACAATGCCTAAGAT
>CAYWAX010000120.1:0-5948 GCA_964456425.1 uncultured Nitrospinaceae bacterium
CGATAACAGGAAATCCATTTTCAAGAAGATCGGGTGGAACACCCTTATATGTGACAGGGAGAGCATTCACCTCACCAAGTATTTTAAAATAAATCTGCATAGACTCTATTTTTTTCTTTAGAGAACCTTCGAGAATTTTGCCTTGTACTCTTATAGAATTTGAACTTGGCTTCTGCTTTACTACTTCGTCGACTGTTAAAAAATAAACCAAATTTTCACTTTTGAATCCAGAAATGGCCAAAAATAAAAAAGAAGAAACAATTACAAAACCAGCAATTAAAAATTTGATCTTATTAGCGGACATCTAACACCTGTTTAAGAGCAAAAAACTGAACACAGAAAGATAATACGACTCATCTTAGATGACATCAAGACAGGAACTGAAAGATAGACAAAAAAAGCCCAAGAAAGAAAACAAATTCAATCTTGGGCTAAAGAATTTCTAACTATAAAAATCTATTACTTTACTTCACGATCTTCCATCCATGGCATCATTCCTCTTAAACGAGCACCTACTACCTCGATTGGATGATCTTTTTCTTTTCTAACAACCGTACTGAAAGTTGGCCTTCCAACCATATTTTCATTAATCCATTCGCTCGCAAACTTTCCTGTTTGAATATCCTTAAGAATATCTCTCATCCTCTCACGCGTAGAATCGTCAATTACTCTTTTTCCACGAGTGATGTCTCCATATTCCGCTGTATCAGAAACAGAATATCTCATCATAGTTATTCCACCTTGATAGATAAGATCTGTAATTAATTTCACTTCATGTAGACATTCAAAATAAGCACATGCAGGCTGATATCCCGCTTCAACAAGAGTCTCAAATGCAACTCTAATTAATTCAGAAATTCCTCCACAAAGAACTGCTTGTTCACCGAATAAATCGGTTTCAGTTTCTTCTTCAATCGTTGTCTCAATAATTCCAGCTCTAGCACAACCAACAGCTTTACCATATGCCAAAGCGTATTCTTTTGCTTTACCTGTCGCATCTTGAAAAACAGCAAGCAAACCAGGTACTCCACGTCCGTCTTCGTATTGGAAACGGAATGTATGACCGGGACTTTTAGGAGCAATCATAAAAACATCAATATTCTCTGGAGGTATTATTTGTCCGTAATTTAAATTAAAACCATGCGCCACAACTAGAGCTTGTCCTTCTTCCATATTCGGCGCTATATCATTATTCCATATTTGAGGTTGAAGATGATCTTGTGTCAAAATTACAACTTGATCGCCACTCTTAGCAGCTTCTGCTGTTTCTTGTACTTCCAAACCATCATCTTCCGCTTGCTTCCACCTAGGAGATGTCTTGCGTAAGCCCACGATTACTTTAACTCCACTATCTTGTAAATTTAGTGCATGAGCTCGTCCCTGACTACCATAACCAATGACTGAAACCGTTTTTCCTTGAAGCAAATTCAAATCTGCATCAGCGTCATAATATATCTTCAAATCTTTTAGCAAATCATCATTCATTTTATATCTCCAATTATTTGAGAGAGATAGAACAAACCAAAACAGCTAGGCTGCTATCCGTTAATTCAAGTTTATTATGAAAAAAACCTAGATAATCTAAGATTTATTAGTTCTATTAGTCAACAAGAAAACTAAAAGGACTTCAAAAACAGAACAAAGCCTATATTGCAGAAGTTATCACTGGTCTTCCAATGCCTTGGAAAATTCTTGTAACTTCAACTGTCATTCGAGCTAAGGAATTATATGTATGCTCTGTTATAAACTTTCCCCTCATTTCAAAATCACTCAACTCTTCCCGCGAGTTTTCTGCAGCATCTAGATAAAAAGTCTTTACTTGAGAAGCAAATTCAAGAGATTCCGCATATGCATATTTAGCCTGCTCAACAGAAGCAAATGCAATATCTTTCGCTGTTTCAAATATTTTTTTTGTTTCTAAATCCTCTGCATGGTCCGATATCTTTTCTTTTTTAAAAGTGTTCGCTTTCACAAAAGCTTTTCTTGCATGTTCATTCGCTCGAGACGCAGCACTCATTAAGGCATCAAAAGCCTCAGACATTGATGACATTTGCTTAACTTCTACAGGCATAGTTGGATCTGTTTGAGTACTAAATTCAAAAGAATTTTGCAAAAGTGCATCTTTTGCAAGTTCATCAGCTAATCGAAGTGCTTCATCATCGACCATGATATCAATTCTTTTTGCGATTACTCTTTTACTTGGGAGAACTACATCCCATACCAAACCTAATTTTTCTAAACATTTAATTACCACGTATGAAATATCAAACTCAAACCATCTTTGTCCATGAGCCGCTGAACGCTGGTCTGCATGATGATTGTTATGCCAACCTTCTCCAAACGAAATCAGAGCAACCAACCAGTTGTTCGTACTATCCTCGTCTGTATTATAATTTCTATATCCCCATAAATGTGTAGCGGAGTTAACTAGCCATGTCGCATGCCATAAAAATACGGTCCTTACGAAAACTCCCCAAATTAGCCATGATAATCCAAGCCCTCCATAAAGTTCTCCAGAGATATAAATAACTACAGCAGTAAAAGCATACGCAAGATAGAAATACCTATTTAAAAAACGTTGAATTGGATCTCTAGATAAATCTTTCGCAAAACGAGAATATTGAGAATATGTATGTGCACCTGGCATGTCGTAGAACAACCACCCCGCGTGCGCCCATAAAAAGTTCACTAAAGGGGAATGAGGATCAGGTTCTTCATCCGCCTCTTTATGATGGATTCTATGCATAGCGGTCCACTCAATTGGACCAGCTTCTAAAGCTTGACAAGCACAAAAAGTTAAAAAATATTCCATCCATTTGTAAGTTCGGAAACTTCTATGCGTCAATAGTCTATGATAACAAATTGTCACACCAAACATTCCGGCAATAAAATACATAAAAATACCAACTGCAAGACCAGAATAAGAAAAAAGATCTTCTCTAAATGCAAACAAGGCAACTACATGAATCATTCCTATCGCTACAACAGTCTTCCACTGGATTTTTCTTTCATCTTTTTTGTAAATTGCGAGCTTTTTAGATTCTACAGCCAAAACTTATCCCCTATTAAATTTTCGAATTATAAACAGAAGCAAGGCGGAAAATACATAACATTCATGGGAATAATGATCTAAAACAAATCATAAATCAAGGGCAAAAATTAAGTTAATAACTCAATACATTAACTTGCAATGATCTATTATGGCGTTTAAATTAAAATAATATTTTTAGCTTATAAATGCTTCTATTAATATTCTTCCGGAGAAAGCATGTCATTCACAAAGAGTAACAACGTCAAACTATTTTATGAAGTAACAGGAGAAGGAACCCCTATCATTTTCGTTCATGAATTTGCTGGTGATTATAGAAGTTGGGAACAACAGGTTAAATTTTTCTCTGGGAAATATAAAACTATCACCTTCAATGCGCGTGGGTTTCCACCATCAGAAATTCCGAAAGATGTTGAAAGTTATAGCCAAGACATAGCTTTACAAGATCTAGTAAACGTTATTAAAGAATTATCCATTGCTCCCTGTCATGTGGTTGGTCTTTCTATGGGTGGATTTGCAGCTTTGTACGTTGGAATGAAATATCCTGAATTGACACGTTCTATCGTAGTTGCAGGATGTGGATATGGTTCCGTAATTGAACAACAACCACACTTCAGAAAAGAAGCATTAGAAGTTGCAAGAAGATTTCGAACTGAAGATATGAAAGATTTTGGGAAAGTTTATACCGCGGGACCAACTAGAGTTCAGCTAGAGAGGAAAAACCCTATAGAATATAATAAATTTGTAAATAATTTTCTAGAACACTCATCTGAAGGCTGCGCATTGACTATGGAGGGATTACAGAGTGCAAGACCTTCGATTTATGAGTTCGAAGACGAACTCAGTAATATGCGTGTACCAACACTCATATTGACTGGGGATGAAGATGAACCTTGTTTAGAACCTGGAATATTTATGAAAAGAAAAATTCCAACATCAGCATTAGTGACATTTCCAAATGCAGGACATCTTATAAACTTAGAAGAACCTGATATGTTTAATAATCTTGTTAATAATTTTATAAATGAAGTTGATGAAGGAAAATGGCCAATACGAGACGAACGTTCTAAGAGTAATTCTGCGCTTCTTGGAGAAGATTCTTAGGAGTAAATTAAAGGGGAAGAAAATGAAGGAAAAAATACTCGAGGGTAAATTGGCAATTATATCGGGAGCTTCTTCAGGGATAGGAGCTGCTATTGCCAGAAGATTTAGCGAAGAAGGTGCTTCCCTATGGCTTGCAGGAGGAAATAATATAGAAAATCTTAAGAAAGTAATCGAAGATTCAAAGAAACCTGATAATAAATGTAGTGGTAATAATTACGATCTTACTGATGGTAAAAGAGCGATACAGATGGTTGAAGACGGCCTGGATTTTTTAGGTGGAGTAGATATTCTCGTGAATTGTGCAGCCATGAGATGTAAAAGTAATTTTACTGAATTCACAAATGAGAACATTGACGATCTATTTGAAGTAAATGCAAAATCAGTTTTTTACGCAACGAGAGAAGCTGCACGGGTAATGGTTTCTCAGAAGAGTGGAAAAATTCTTATGATAGGTTCTATAGATGGAGAAAGAGGAATTGTTAAAAACTCTCTCTATAGTACTACAAAAGTAGCAATGCATAGTTTAACTAGAGCTCTCGCTGTTGAGCTAGGTCCCTATGGGATTCGGACAAATTGCATAATGCCTGGAACAACCGAAAGTGAGAGAGTTAAAGGAATTCACGAAGCAGACCCGGAATTTGCTGAAAGAAAATTGATACTTATTCCGGCTAAGAAATTTGCCACGCCAGAAGAAATGGCAGCTCTGACTACATTCATAGTTTCCGACGAAAACGACTTCATGAACGGTTCTTGTATTGCTTCTGATGGCGGAACTTTAGCAATGTGATTCATTTTCAGTTAAATTTAAAACTCACGTTCAAAATTCTCTAATTTATCACATCGCACGATGGTACTGTTTAGGAGTATAAGATTTTTCTTTATGGCCTAGAGTTATAGCGGCACGATATGGCCAATAAGGATCCCGAAGAAAAGCTCGACCTAGAAAAACTATATCTGCCTGCCCATTTCGAATTATCTGATCTGCTTGAAAAGGTTCTGTTATTAATCCCACAGATGCTGTAGGAATAGAAACACTTTTTCTAATAGTCTCTGAAAAAGGCACCTGATAACCAGGTCCAATAGGAATATTAGCCTTTGGTGTGGAACCTCCGCCACTACAATCAATTAGGTCAATCCCAATTTCTTTCAGCACCGAAGATAACTTCACCGTATCTTCTAACGTCCATCCACTATCAACATAATCCGAACAAGAAAGTCTAACACAAAGAGGTTTGTCTTGAGACCATTCTTCTCGAACAATCTTCAAAGTATCAACTGTAAACTTGATCCTATTTTCAAATGGGCCACCGTAATCATCCGTTCTTTTATTAGAAATCGGTGAATGAAAACTATGCATGAGATATCCGTGTGCTCCATGAATTTCTAATAAGTCGAAACCGGATTTTTCTGCACGAATCGTTGCAGTTCTAAACGCTTCTTGTACTTGTTCAATATCAGACAGAGTCATTTCCCTCGGAATACGACCTTTCTCATGCATTGAAATAGCGCTAGGGCCAATGGGTTCCCAACCACCTTCTTCGTTAGAAAGATAATGTCCTCCTTCCCATGTTGTAGCACAACTTGCCTTTCGTCCTGCATGACCAATCTGTATTCCGGCAACAGATCCTTGTTCTTTTACAAAATCAGAAATCCTTGACAAAAAAGAGATATGTCCATCATCCCAAATGCCTGTGCATCCAGGGGTAATTCTCCCTCTGGACTCTACTCCTGTTGCCTCAACCATAACCAAACCAGCTCCACCTGCAGCTCTAGAACCTAAATGAACTAAATGCCA
>CAYWAX010000121.1:0-896 GCA_964456425.1 uncultured Nitrospinaceae bacterium
CGTGGATTTGGTATTTTAATAGTCTTATTTTTATTTGTTTTACTTTTAACCCTTCTTTTTATAGGTTTGACGCCCCAAATTAGAGCTCAAATACAATCATTTTCAAATAATATTCCACAATATATAAAAATTTTAGAATTATGGATTTTGAAATTTCTTACGAAACTGAAAATAAGTTCACAGAATGAAATACAACAATTTCTGTCTGACAATTTAAATCTATTTGCATCAGTTCCTTTAAAAACTATTCAAGCTTCAAGTGATTTTTTACTTTCAACCACAAAAGGTATTTTCTCCTTAGCCATGAGCATTCTATATATTGGCCTTATACCTGTAGTTGTTTTTTATATTGGGAGAGATATGAAAGAAATTTCTCCTGTTTGCCTACAATATGTACATCCAGATTATCGAAAAGAAGTGGAAAAACGTTTATTTCGTTTAGACGAATTACTTTCTGCCTTTATCAAAGGACAACTAATTGTAGGCATCATACTATCTATGCTTTATATGTTAGGTTTTTATTTTATGGATGTCCCACTATGGCTTTTGCTAGGAATTCTTACAGGACTTGCAAGCATGTTCCCCTACGTAGAATGGATTATTGCTTTTCCTATAGTAATTCTTTTGACTGTACTCCAACACCAAGATTGGGCTCACTTTTTTGGTGTACTGTCAATATTTGCAATCCTATCAAGCCTAACTGGTATGTTCCTAGTGCCAAAAATACTTGGAGAAAAAATTGGATTACATCCAATCGTTATCTTAACTTCAATATTAGTTGGTGGGGAATTACTTGGTTTTATCGGGATACTTCTAGCCGTACCTATTGCAGCAACTATAAGGGTTGGTTTAGAAGCAGTCTATGACTATTATATTATTTCTGAAGATAATTCTTC
>CAYWAX010000121.1:906-5868 GCA_964456425.1 uncultured Nitrospinaceae bacterium
CAAGGTGACTGGAGTTCAGACGTGTGCTCTTCCGATCTATATTATTTCTGAAGATAATTCCTCATGAAGAAATTTCAATATCCTGATCGCATGCTCTTGCCATGAGAAACAATAAATCTGAAAGACGATTCAAGTAAATTATTAAATGAGGATTCTCTATATATCCCTCATCGCGTATTTTAACTACCCAACGCTCTCCTCTTCTAATGATTGAAAGTGCAAGGTCTAGTGCAGAACCACTCGAAGATTCTCCAGATATATACCAATCTTCTATTTTAATAATTTTTTCATATCTTTCGATCTGAGAATCAATCCACTCCTCCATTTCTTTATTAACTCTTTCCTTGAGCAAAGAATTCTTGCCACGAAGTGTTGCAAGTTCCGCACTAATAATAAAAATATCTTTTTGTATTTTTAAAATCTCAGGTTTTAACCACTCTGGGCCATTTGAACGAGCCAAACCAAGCGCCCCTTGAGATTCATACATTGCACCATAAGCTTCAACTTGAGGATGATATTTAGAAACTCTATCTGCAAACCATAAATCAGTTTTTCCATCATCTCCACGTCTTGTAACAAGAGACATAATCTTATTCCTTCTAATTTTTTAAATTTTTTTATAAATTTTTTATAATTTCATTAGCTACCGATTTAGTGGAACCTGAACCTCCTAGGTCTGGCGTTGTATTTCCTGAGGATAAATGCTCTCGAATAGAAGCATCCAATCGTGAAGATGCTTTTTGTTCCCCAAGGAATTCTAGCATCATAGAAGCGGAAAAGAGTGTTGCAACTGGATTTGATATTCCTTTTCCCATTATATCTGGGGCAGAACCATGGACAGGTTCAAAAAGGCCCGGAACTTTTCCATTAGGATTATAATTTGCACTAGCAGCAATTCCTAATCCTCCTACTATTCCGGCACCAAGATCTGTCAGTATATCAGCAAACAAATTCGTCGATACTACTACATCAAAAATTTCAGGCTTTCTTACAAAATCTAAAGCTGCAGCATCTACGAGAAGTCTATTTGTCTTAACTTTCTGATATTTTTTTTGTCTGGAAACTTCCTCGAAAATTTCATCCCATAAAACTAAAGTATGACCTTGAGCATTTGATTTTGTTACGCTAGTTACATGTTTTTTTCTTTTCAAGGAAGCTTCAAATGACTCTTCAATAATTCTTTTACAACCATAACGAGAAAAGATTGCTATTTGAGTCGCAATTTCATTTGCATGACCTTCATAGTGACGACCTCCCATAGGACTATATTCTCCCTCCGTATTTTCTCGAAAGAAAAGAATGTCTATATCGCCAGGGACATAATTTCTAAGCGGAGATTGTAGACCCTCATAAAGAATTATTGGTCTCTTATTCACATATAAATCAAAACCTCTTCTTATGGGCAAAAGTAACTGATTAAGAGTAATATGATCGGGTATATCTGGACGACCGACTGCGCCTAGCAATATTGCATCGAAAGATTCTAAAGTACTCAAAAAATCTTCTGAACACATTCTTCCATACTTATGATAGTAATCGCTTCCCCATGGAAATTTTTTAAAATCTAATTTTAATTTTTTTTCTATCTTAACAAGTGCCTGAAGAACTCGAACCGTTTCACCTATCACCTCTGGACCTATACCATCTGCAGGAATCAACCCTATCGAATGCCTAGACATCTTATATTCCTCAAAGAAAAATTTAAAGATTAAGTAATTATACCTTTCAATTTATCATAATTTAAGATTATAAATAGATAAATAAAAAAATATTTATTCCTTCTTGAGAGGTTTATTGGGTTTCATGAAAAAAATTTCAAAAAAAAAGATTTCATCCTCATCCCTAGAAGCAGTTTCTGAAATTAAAAATGGATCTGTAGTCTCAATTGGTGGATTTGGAGGAATAGGAATCCCTGAAAACTTATTAGAGGCATTGTTAAGGCATGATGTATGTAATCTAACAATAGTTTCAAATCATGCTGGTCAGGGAGAACGAGGATTGTCAGCTTTAATTAAACAAAAAAAAGTAAAAAAACTAATTTGTTCGTATGCTTTTCACAAGAATTCATATATTTTTCGTGACCTTTTTTTGTCTAAAGAGATAGAACTTGAACAAGTCCCTCAAGGAACTCTAGCAGAAAGATTGAGAGCTGGCGGTGCAGGCATTCCTGCTTTTTATACTAGAACTGCAGTAGATACAGATTTTCAAAAAGGGAAAGAAATAAGAAATTTTAATGGAGAAAAAACCATACTTGAATTTGCCCTACAAACGGACTTTGCTTTAATTAAATGTCATCAGGCAGATACACTTGGAAATCTAACTTACAAAGGAACGGCAGGTAATTTCAATCCTGTAATGGCAAAAGCAGCTAAAATAACTATTGCAGAAACAGAACTATTGCTAGAAACAGGTGAAATCGAACCTGAATCCGTACAAACGCCTAGTATCTATGTAAACAAAATTGTGGTGGGAGAAGATATTGGACTTCGATCCGAAATATAAAGATTTTTTACTGACTCCAAAAGATATTGCAAAACGTATTTCAAAAGAAATTCCTGATGGTTCTTACGTTAATCTTGGTATTGGAATTCCTACTCTTGTTGCAAATTATGTCGATATATCAAAAGGAATTTTATTTATGGCTGAAAATGGAATTTTAGGAACTGGCCCTAAACCAAAAGAAGGAAAAGAAGATTTTAATTATATAAATGCGTCTAGAGAACCCGTTGTACCTATAAAAGGAGCATCAATTTTTGACCATGCCGAAGCATTTTCTATGATCAGAGGAGGTCATATTGATATTGCAATTTTAGGTGCCCTTCAAGTTTCTGAAAATGGAGATCTTGCAAATTGGACAGTGCCGGGAGAGGCAAGAGGTGGTATTGGGGGAGCTATGGATTTAGCCAAGGGAGTCAAGGAAGTATATGCTGTAATGAAACACATCACTAAAGATGGAATGATTAAATTTCTAAAAAATTGTTCTTATCCATTAACAGCAAAAAAAGTAGTAACGAAAGTTTTTACTGATATGGCACTTATAGAAATTTCCGAAGAAGGTCCAATACTTAAGGAAATAGCAACTGGTCTCAATCAGGAAATAATTGAAAAATATACTGAGCCAAAATTAATCATTCCTAATGAAATAGATTTCATTCCAAAAGAATAACAACAAAATAGAAATACAACACAAAAATATCTGACCATGCAAAAAAATACAATTACACTGGAGAATACGAAAATGCCAATACACAAAATTTTTGAAATGGAGAAAAATCGAGAAGAATCTACTCCTGAAGCAGAAATGCAAAGAGTCAAAGGGGATCTAATGAAAGTTGGTATAGTTGTTTATCAAAAAGATAAAGGTGCCCCTCCACATTTTCATCCAAATGATGAACAGTTTAATTTGATTTTAGAAGGTCGTAGAGTAATGATCCTAGACGGCGAAGTAGTATATGCCGAACCAGGTGATTTGATTCATATTCCTCGTAACTCTATTCATGGGGGAGGACAATCTCTCGATGAAAAGTGTGTATTTTTTGCGGCAAAAAGTCCTGCAGGCAGCGGAGTTATGGGAGAAGATTACAATCCTGTTGATAACGCAGAAGAACTCATGCAATTAGTTGAAGATCGTGTAAAAGAAATTAGAGAAAAGGAATAAAAAGTTTATTATAGTTTCAAATAGTAATATAATAAAAATTAGCTGCAATGATTCTTGATTGTAAGCTCTTTAGAATTTTTAAATATTATTAATGTAGGAGTTTCTGACCATGGGATATAGTACTGGGAATATAATTGTTACAACTTTGCATGTAATATGTGCAATTCTTTCTGTAGGTGGAGTAGCTTTTCTTAGATTCGTAGCATTGCCATTTGCAGAAAGCCTTTCAGATGAAGAAAAACAACGGTTTCAACTAACTATCAGGAAACGTTTTGTTCCTATTCTACATACTTCATTTTTACTTCTGATTTTAACAGGAATTCATCATGTTACTCGTCTAATTAGAGAAGGCATGACAATTCCAACTCCACTTATTGTCAAAATCGTTCTTGCACTCATTATAATTTTTATAGGAATAGCATTAACAATTCCCAAAGGTTTTAATGCTTTAAAAAATAAGAAAAAATCTTGGCTTTCATTTAATTTACTACTTGCTGTGATTGTCGTTTATCTCGGAATCATGGTCACACACGGATAAAATTAATTATTTAATTTATTTAGGATTTCTAATGTTAGCAGCGTGGTATGAAAAAAAAGGGAAAGCAAAAGAAGTATACAATATCAGTCGATTAAAGGATCCAGAACCAAAGCCAAATGAAGTCAGAGTCCGTCTCTATGCTTCTGGAGTAAATCATACTGACTGTAAAAGAAGATCTGGGCATGGAAATGAAGACTGGAATTATGCACATCATTTCCCTGACTTTCCAATTATTATTCCAAATAATGACGGTGCTGGAATTATTGATAAAATAGGGAAAGATGTCTCAAATTGTTCTATCGGAGATAGAGTTTGGGTTTTTAATGCAAGATATAGAAGAGCTTTCGGTACTGCAGCAGAATTAATTACAATTCCGGAAACTCTAATATCTCCTTTACCAGATAATACTTCATTTATAGAAGGAGCATGCCTAGGAGTTCCTGCAATGACTGCTCATCGGTGTCTTTTTT
This sequence comes from uncultured Nitrospinaceae bacterium, assembly GCA_964456425.1. GTDB lineage: Bacteria > UBA8248 > UBA8248 > UBA8248 > UBA8248 > UBA3496. The sequence continues at coordinate 5,573 of CAYWAX010000121.1, forward strand.
CCGATGGAAATATTGAGGGGAAAAATATTCTAATAACAGGTGGTGCTGGTAGTGTTGGAAATTATGCAGTACAACTTGCAAAAATAGGAAAAGCAAATGTGATCACAACAGTGAGTTCTCTTGAAAAAGCTGAGAAAGTTTTTATGGCAGATCACATCATTAACTATAGAGAAAAAGATGTTGTTTCAGAAATAATGCGTATTACTGACGGAGAAGGAGTAGACCGAATAATTGACGTAAATTTAGGAGTGCACTGGGAAATAAATTATAAAATCTTAAAAGAAAATGGAACTATT
>CAYWAX010000122.1:0-5784 GCA_964456425.1 uncultured Nitrospinaceae bacterium
AAAAAGGAAGGAAAATGAGGGAAGATTTTGAAAGAACTCTTCCCGACTATAAACCGTAATCTTTGTTTTCTTTTCCATTTTATAAAAAATAATTACTAGTACTTATATAAAAAACTTGCAATCATTCCATTTATAAAAGATAATCCGTTTACCTTTTCTCGTTTACCGCCTATTAGAGAGTCGGTGATGAAAATATTAAATCTCTTCAAATATTTGCTTCCGTTTTTTGTTCTTATCGTAATGTCTGGATGCGATACAACCAGAGCTAATTATCCAATCAGTTTCTCAGAAAGTTACGAACAGTTCTTAAAAAATAGACCTCCTAATTTCAAAATGCCGATTCCTAATCTAGATATAGAAGTAACCGTTGCCCCTACAAAAGATCCTTTGAAAATAAAAGATAAAATTGGGACTTACTTTTGGTACAACGAAATATACGATTTCGTCTCGAAAAAGAAAAAAATAAGCTTAGAAATTGATGAGATAATCTCTAATTTTCTTCTCAAAAGAGGTTACGGGAAGAAAAAAGGAAAATGGATAAAAAACAAAGATTCTATAAATAAACTTCGTACTCCATTTGCTCTTTCAATTACAATTAAAAAATTAAAGTTCCTAGGGCAAGAAGATATTCCCTATGACATTATCAATGGGAGTGTTTCTTTGGAACTTTCATTAGCAATAAAAGAGAAAAAGAAAATTGAAAAAGTAAATATTGAATCTAAATTACAAATACAGGGTGACCATCCAGTTCCTCACATAGCAGATAGGATTAAAACGGTTATAAGGCAATCAATTTTAGAAGGGTTAGAAAAGTTGTTTTCAAAAATCTAACAATTAATTTTTCGATGAATAAAATGATCATTCTATGAAACTTAATTTGAAATTGATGAGAACAACATGGGTGTTTATAAAAATAGACTTAAAATAAAAAATATTTTTCTTTGTGTGATTTTTTTTTCAACCTTAGCTTGTACTCCAAAAAATATTAATTTCCCCATAAAATTATTCGATGAAAAAAAACAAAAAAGAATTTCTTTTGCTTCTTATAAAGAAATTTTATTATCTCCAACAATCGACATCAGAAACGAAAAAAGAAAAATTGGAATTTATCGCTGGTTTAATGTGACTCACAAAATTATTACAGAAAAAGAAGAAATCAAATTTGAGATTGATAAAATTATTGAATCAATTCTACTAAAGAAAGGATTTACAGTTAAAAAAGGAAATTGGGATCAAAGTCCATACTCTCTTCAATCTATTAATTCTCCATATGTTTTATCTGCTAAAATTAAAAATCTTAATTTTTACGGTAATGCTTCATTTCCAAATAATGTTGTAAGCGGTGTATTTACTCTAGAATTTAAATTAGGCATCACATCTATAGAAAGTGTTTATCGAACTACTTTTGAACTTAGACCTAAAAAAAAGACTCTACTTTCTTCTGAAAAATCTGAAGATTTATCTTTCATTCAAAAAACTGTTAAATCAACTATCTTGAATACTATAGAAGATGGATTAGAAAAAATCCTTCGTAAGATAAGTAATTGATTTTAAAAGAGAATAGATATTAATAGAAAATCCCATATATAGTGTATAAAAAATAAATAATCTACTTCATATTGTATTATAAGTTGACATATTCTTTTTGTAGTTATAAATTATATATATTGAATTTTGTTTATTATGCCTGGATGCGCACTCTGGGTATTCGACGATAGACTTGGAACGGGCGGCCGAGTCTTGAGTGTAAACCAAAGTGGTAATTGATTTTAATTATCACGTGAAATGTCACTAGGGGTGATGTTTCAATATAGAATTTCTTAGAGAGTGCATCCGGGCTTCTTTTTTGTCAAAAAAAAATCAAATCAAAAACCCATACTAAGACTTAGCTTTATACTTAATTTTTTCCATAAAGGAATTTAAGAAATTCACTATCTGGAGGCAAAACAATTGTTGTTTTGTCTTTTAAAGATTCTTTATAGACATCTATACTTTTCAAAAAAGCATAAAAATCAGGATCCTGACTAAAAGCTTTTGCATTCAGGTCAATGCTCTTAGCGTCTCCTATTCCTTTTTTAACTTGTTCTTTTTCATATGCTCCGGCTAGAAGTATATCTCTCTCTCTATCCGTCTGTGCTCTAATTTTTTGTGCTTCTTCTGCACCTTCAGAACGATATTGTCTAGCTATTCTATTTCTTTCTGTACGCATTCTTCCATAAATAGATTTTAAATTTTCAGAAGGTAATTCACTTCTTTTTAGGCGAACATCTATAATCTGGATTCCATACTTTCTAGCTTTAGTATCACTTGCTTTAGTAACAGTATCCATTAATTCTGTTCTTTCAGAAGCTACTATCTTAATTAAATCTTTCCTACCCAACTCTAGACGTAATTCACTGTATATTATGTCATCAAGCCTAGCCTGTGCTCCAGTTTCATTCCGAACAGTCTGGAGAAACTTAAGAGGATCAACGATTTTCCATCTTGAGAAATTATCAACTACCAAGGTTTTCTTATCTTGAGTAATTATTTCTGTAGGATTCGAATCATAAGCAAGGAGTCTTTTATCGAAATAAGTTAGCTGATCAACAAATGGTACTTTCATTTTCAAACCAGCAGTATTAATTTGACGAATAGGTTTTCCAAATCGAGTAATTACTAGTTGTTCTTTTTCATCTACAGTAAAAAAAACGGAATTTACTCCTATAAAGCAAATCACTAGAAAAACGATAGAAAATATAGCTTTTTTGGATATAGCAGAATTAGCAGCGCTCATTATTTACTTAACTCCTTTGTTAAACTACCGCCTCTAAGAGGTAGTATTGGAAGAACATTATTATTTTTTTGATCAATAACTACTTTATCAACTGAAGGCATTACTTCTTTCATCATCTCAAGGTATAAACGTTTTTTTGTTATTGCAGGTGCCTTTTTGTATTCTTTTAATGTTGCTAAAAATCTACTTGCGTCACCCCGTGCTTGCCTAATCTTTGTTTCAGCGTATGCTTCAGCACTTCTTAAAATTTGTGCAACCTTACCTCTAGTTTCCGGAATAACCTGATTTCTGTATCCTTGAGCCTCATTTATAAGCCTATTCTTATCTTCCCTTGCACTTGCTACGTCTTTAAAGGCTTGAATTACCTCTTTTGGAGGGGTAACGTCTTGAAGTTGAACAGCAACTACCCTAATTCCACTTTCATATTTATCTAGAATTTTTTGGATTGTTTGCATAGTCTGAACCTGAATAGCACCCTTACCGGTAGTAAGTGCCTCATCAATTGGTTTACTACCTATTACCTGTCTTATAGCTGCCTCAGATGCAAGCCTAACTGTACCACTTAAATCTTTTGTATCGGGATCTCGTATTTTAAATAAATATTTAACAGCATCAGAAATTCGATATTGGACTATCACATCAACATCGACCATATTTTCGTCACCAGTCAACATTAAAGATTCCAAGGGCTGATCGGAATATCTTGCAGGTGGACCAGGATCTATAGTTCTAAAACCTATCTCTACTCTTTTCACTTCAGTAATCTTGGGTGTGAATGCTTTTTCAATTGGAAAAGGGTAGTGATAATTCAAACCAGATGAGACGGTTCTATTCAGTTTACCAAAACGAAGAACTATGCCCTGCTCATCGGGACCAACACTAAAAACTCCAGACATTAACCAAAGGACTAAAATAATCAATAGTACAAATGTAGTTGGCAATTTCATTTTAGGAATTTTAGGCATACGAAATTCAGGCATACGAAATTCAGGAGAAGGTCCACCTCCACCCGAAGATTTTTGTGACTTAAACTCATCCCAGTCCATTGGCATTTCTTTTTCTCCCACTTAATCGAACTTTTAATTTAAAAAATACTAACGCAAGTTAGATCTTAATTAAGCACAAGTCAACTAAAAAGAGTTTCATAACTATTTGTTTTGTGAAAAGCATAAAAAAAATAAAAGCTGATTGCATTATTTGCATTAATAAAAATTTCAACAATATAAAATAATTGCATATATTTCAAATACTTACATCTGATTATTAGAAAATGATTGACAATTCTTAGTACTTAATATACTTAACTATCTTTTCGAAATGATCTTTAAAAAAAAATTTATTTTTTTACTAAAAACATTTCGTTTAATTTTAAGGTTAAAATAATTAAAAATTCTTATGAATAGTAATAATACCCCAAGAAAAAAACAAATTTTTGCTTCTGTTGATATAGGTGGAACATTTACAGATATAATTGTCTATAACCCATCAAATAAAAAAACTTTTCTTCGTAAAGAACTTACTACAACACTAGATCCTTCAATTGCAGCTCTTGCTGGACTTCGTTCTTTAGTAGACGAGGAAAAAATCCGTTTCCAGGATTTATCAAAAATTATTCACGGAACAACTCTTGCGGGAAATGCAATTATAGAAAGAAAAGGTGCTACAACAGGCTTAATAGCTACAAAAGGATTTGGTGAAATCCTTACAATCGGTCGAGAATCACGTTATGACATTTATGATCTAAATCCTGAATTTCCTGAACCTTTAATAAAGGGTACACTAAGGCATGAATTAACAGAAAGAACTTCTGCCTCAGGTCAAATTCTTCAATCCCCAAGTATTCAAGAAATAAAAGTTAATATACAGGAGCTTGTAGATAAAGGTGCAGAATCTATAGCTGTTTGTCTACTTCACTCATATGTTAATCCTGAAAATGAACAAGAAATTGGAAAAGTGATTGAAAAATCCTTTCCTGAACTTAGCTATAGTTTATCTTCGGATGTGTGCCCAGAAATAAGGGAATATGAAAGAACTTCAACTACAGTAGCTAATGCATATATTAAGCCGATAGTTGCAAAATATCTTGAAAACCTAGAGTTAAATATTTCAAATGTTTCACTATACATAATGCTTTCTAATGGCGGAATAACAGACGCATCTACAGCAGAAAAAATTCCTATTCGCATGTTTGAATCTGGACCCGCTGCAAGTGTGTTATCTACTAAACACTTTGGAGAAACTGCAGGGTTAGAAAATTTCATTTCATTTGATATGGGTGGAACAACCGCTAAAACGAGTATTATAGAAAAAGGTGAACCTCACGTATCCTTTCAATCTGAAGTCGCTAGAGTTAAAAGATTCAACAAAGGAAGTGGCCTTCCTATTCAAAACCCTTGTATCGATTTACTTGAAGTTGGAGCAGGGGGGGGGAGCATTGCCCAAATAAATAAAATGGGATTACTAAAAGTTGGTCCTGAAAGTACTGGAGCAAACCCTGGGCCAGCTTGCTATGATAAAGGAGGAGAAGAGCCTACAGTAACAGATGCTGATCTCCTATTAGGATACATTAATCCAGATTATTTTCTCGGTGGGGAAATGTTAATTGATAAAGAAAAAGCTGAACAAGTTATTGAAACTAAGATAGCAAAACCCTTAAAAATAGAAACTATTGATGCAGCATGGGGAATCCATGAATTAGTAAACGAAAGAATGGCCTCTGCTGTTAAAATGCAAATTTCACAAAGAGGCTTAGATCATAGAAACTTTACACTTTTTGCTTCAGGTGGTGCAGGTCCAGTACATGCTTTTCGTCTAGCAAGAAAAGTAGGATTGCAAAAAATTATTTGTCCTCCTGCTTCGAGCTTATCTTCTGCCTTAGGGATGCTGACTGTCCCATTAAAGGTTGATCTAGTTCATACCATGGTAGCATCTCTTGATGAAGTAGATTTAAAGGAAGTCAATAAATTATTAGATGAAAAAGAAAAAGAATGTATTCAGCTACTTACTAA
>CAYWAX010000123.1:0-5740 GCA_964456425.1 uncultured Nitrospinaceae bacterium
AATACTAACTGTTTGATTTCGTACGTTCTAGAATCTATGGAACCTATTCTTCTTTGAAGGCCAGAAATTTCTTTTGCTATTTCTCTCTTTTTCTTTTTCAAATTCTTAAGCGGATTTAAGATTAAATCTATTTTAGCTTTTAGATTGTCTCTTTCTTTTTCGGCTTTTTCTGCTATGGGTTTAAGTTTTCCCATTTTATTTGCTTCATTGACCAACTTTAATTTTAAAGCAGATATATCTTTCCCTTTTCTTAGTGCATCTTCATATGTGAAGTAGGATTCATCGTAAATTGCTTTCGCAAATCCATAATCTTGAACTTTTTCAAAAGCTTCTAATTCTTTTTCTTTTAGTGATTTTTTCAGTTTTTTTAGTGTTTCATTGTCTTGTGTTTTACTTTCAAGAGATGCAATTTTTGAATTAATTTTTGTTAGAGGATTTTTTAATTCAGATTGTTTTTTTGCTAATTCTTTTTCAACAATATCTTTTTCATATTGGTTGAAAACAGTTTGGTAGCTTTTCCAAGGTCTTCTAGTAAATGCTTCATCCCATACAGTCCAGGCTGTAGCAAATACAAAAAATATACCCAATATAAAGAAGGGAATAGGACTGGTTTTTTCTTCGGGTGGCTTAAATTCTCTAGATTTCATATCTATTGCTGGCATTCCATCTTTTAAAATTCCGGATTTGCTGGCATTAAAATTAATCGTCTTCCGGATTACTTAAATTAGAGCGGTATATATATACTTAAAACGTTGAAAGTATAGGATTCGAATAAAATTGCGTCAAGTGAAAATAAGTAGTTAAAACGATTATTGCATTACGATTGCTGCTCTTCCTGTAACTAATCCTTTTTCGAGTCTGTCATGAACCTTTTCTACTTCATCTAAAGAATATTTTTCTGTGACGATAGGCCATACTTCTCCTCTTGCAACTAGTTCAAGAGAATCGATGACATCTTGTTTGGTACAGTACCGACTTCCCATTATTTTTTTCTCATTTTGTAACATTTGTTTTGGATTAAATTCAAAGGTAGCAGATGATGTTCCTGCCATTGGTAGAAATCTCCCTCCCTTTCCGAGAGACTGTATGCTTGATTGAATCGTAGATGTTGTACAAGCATAATCAACAATGACATCCATTCCCTTACCATTTGATGAATCCATAAGTGACTCATGCAGATTTGTTTCATTAGCGTTGATTGAGAAATGCGCTCCAAGTTCATCACACTTTCTTAATTTTTCTGAGGATATATCTACAGCAGTTACAATTGCACCTGCCCACAAAGTTACCATGACCATGTGTACACCCAGTCCTCCTCCTGCTCCTATAATCGCAACATTTTCCATTGGTGATATTTGTGCATGACGAATAACTTTATATGGCGTAGCTATAGCATCTGTAATTACACCTATTTCAGCTGGGTTTTTAATGTAATCGAGATTTTTGGGTAATTTAATGAAGTTTCTTACAGGAAGTTTAATATATTCTGCATAACCACCATCTATGTGTCTTCCAACCTGACCTTGCGAATCGCAAAGAGTTTCTCTGTTGATTCTGCACCATTTACAGTTTCCGCAGGTTAAATAATAAAAGGCAGTAACCGGGTCTCCTACTTTCAAAGTATCGACCCCTGATCCAGTTTCAGTAATTTCCGCAGTTATTTCGTGTCCAATAACAATAGGAAAGTTTGATTGGATTCTTCCTGCAACGGTATGCTGTATTGTTAATCCCGAACCGCATGCCAGAACTTTTGCAACTGCTTCATTTTGATTTGGGCGAGGAATTTCTCTGTCTTCAAGTTCAAATGGTTTGCCGGGTTCATGAAGCACCATAGCTTTCATAAAATTCCTTTCCTTAATATTTTGATATATTGGTTAATTATCTTTTTTGTCCGTCTTGAAAACTTCGTTCTAGAAATTTTCCTAAACTACATTGCAAGAATCCATTTAGTCTTCCTATGGGTTTTAACTTTTGCATATCTATATATTTTCCTGTAAGAACTTCTTCGGAAACATGAAAACAAACAACTTCTCCAATCAAAAGCGGATGTTTGTTTGGTCCAAGCTCTATTACTTTATGTGTTTTGCATTCAAAGTGAATTGGAGATTGTTTGACTCTAGGGGAATTTACTTTGACTGAGGGAATTGATTCAATTCCTACTTCGGAGAATTCAGAAATTCCCACTTCATAACCATTTGCTGTATCTACCATTTCCTCCCAGAGATTTTCAGCAACAAGATTAAAACAGAAATCTCCAGTTTCTTCGGCATTTATTAAAGTATGTTTTTTAGAACCGTCAGGATTTCTTGCAATTGTAAGAGAAATCATTGGGGGAGCAACACAAACGCAAGTAAAAAAACTAAATGGAGCAATATTAGATATTCCCTCTTTGCTTATAGTGGAAGCCCACCCAATAGGCCTAGGAACTATTGACCCAGTCAAAATTCTGTATATTTCTCGTCTCTCAATTTGACTTGGATCAAATTCTTTATGATTTCCCATTCATGTTTTCTTTCATGTCGGATGAATGTAAAATATTTTTTAATTAAAATTAGTCAATCAGACCCACATGACGAAGGTCAGTTTCAAGTTCTTTTTTTTCATCTGATGTTAAAGGAATCATTGGAGGACGTGAAGGCCCACCACTCAAACCCATAAATTCCATCCAAGTTTTTAGAGCAGGAATTGGGAATGCTCCACGAGACCACGGGCCCCATATCCATTTTTCACTCACGTCTCTTATAGAGTTCATTGCATCTCTAACAGTCCAAGCTTCTTCTAAGTTTCCTTCATCTATCAAGTCGGTGTATTTTTGCATTTTAAGGTCATCTTTTCTTTGATAGAGAAATGGATCTGGACCACTCATGAATGTTTGTTGTTTATGATATGCACGATTGAAAAACCATTGTGTTTCCATGGGATCACTTACAACAATATCGTCTCCAACTGCTTTTCTTACTTCATCACAATGAGATTTAGGTTGAGCGTTTTTAATACAGCAAATCGTTTCATTTTCAGCAACAAGTTCTCTTACAAGTTCTGGGCTAAGAGAATAGCCAGTTGCTGCAGTATTAAATAAAGAAATACCCAGATCGCTGCCATCACATAAATATTTGAAAAAAGCCTTTACTCTATCTGGATGTCCTTGTGCGCCCAGATAAGGATTGGCAAGAATAGCGTATGTTGCGCCTGCTTTTTCTGCAGCCTCAGTTAATTCTAATGCTTCTTTTGCTGAAGTATGACCTGTGTGGGCAATTATGGGAACATCGCCAGCCTCGTCACATGAAATCTCTTGCCCTCTTAATCTTTCTTCTTTAGTCATGCACCAGAATTCTCCGATCATCCCACCAACGAAAAATCCTTTTATATTTAGATTGTCAATATAATGTCTTATATCTTTGCGATATGCTTCTTCATCTATATTGTCGTTTGCATCAAATGGGTAGGGTATTGCTGCCCAGATACCTTTCATATTATCTTTACAATAAGATCGTGCATCAGATTTGTTATATTTAGCCATTTTTTGAATAAGCCTCTTATTAAAAGTGAGAAGTTTATTAATTGTGAATCATAAGTTTGAAGTGTAGATTATCACCAATGTTCTTCCTCATCTAGTGAAATCATAGGGAAACATTTTAATTTTACAGCTTGGTTTGTGCCAAAACCATGAAGATAACTAAGAACATCACGCCAACATTTTTCTGGAGTAGGTTGATTAGTGAAATGTAAATCTCCTTTGTGTTCCCATATTTCCATTGCTGATCGACAAACCTTGATGGCAGCTTCAGATGCAAAAACTTTTGACATTAATCTTCTTTTAGATTCGTCAGATTCTTTTCCCCCATGCCATGCAGCAGAGTATAGAAATGTCCTTCCTGCTTCTATAAGCATATACATTTCTGAAAGAAGCATTTGTGCCCATTGGTCATTTATTATGGGGCTTTCTTTTAATACTTTACGAGCAAGATCGTAAGAAAGGCGTGCAGGTCCCATTACTGGGATAAGCGCTCCGCTTACCATTTTCCTGAAAATATCAAGACCTTTATTCCATTCTCCAAGGATGTTTGTTTCAGGTACACGACAATCTCTTAAAACTAGTTCTCCATTTTGCAATAATCGTCTGCCAAGTTTGCTATGAGCTTCTCCTATAGAAAATCCAGAGGTGTCTTTTGGAACTATAAATCCAGTGAGACCTTCGCTCATAGGTTTGCTTGGGTCGGTTCTCGCAAAAATAAAATAATATTTTGCAAGTCCGCCGTTAGAGATATAATGTTTCGTTCCATTAAGGACGTAGTCTTTACCATCTTTTTTTGCTGTCATTCTTGGTCCCGCTATAGGTGCTTCATAAAGCAAAAAAGAATCTGTGCCACTTTGTGGTTCAGTAATTGCTATTGCAAGTAGAGCAGTCGGGTCAGTTAAAAAATCATGTAGGTAGCGATCTCTTTGGTCTTCTGTAGTTTCGTTACAGATTAACTGTGTAAATTTAAAATTTTGATCAAGAGATACTGCAACTCCTAGGTCTCCGTAGGCTAATTCTTCGGATACTATAGCTTGTTGCAAATGATTTGCTCCGTAACCACCGTATTTTTTTGGAACAGTAAGAGTTCTTATCCCAAGAGCATCTAGTTTTTTTAGAATTTCCCAAGGATATGCTTTTCCTGGGATTGAAAGTACATCCCTTTTTGCAGCTATTGGTAGAATTTCTTTTTTTGCAAAATCACGGGATATTTTTTGGAGAGTTAGGTCTTCTACTGAAAGATTTAAATCCATGAACTAAGCCATCAACCTTCCTGCGTTTACTGCAATTGTTTGCCCTGTCAAATACGAAGACTCGGGAGCAGCAAGAAATAAAACCCAACCTACCATATCCTCAACTTCTCCTATTCGTCCAATCAATGTTGATTCACCAATTTTTTTTCTTTCTTCATCAGTTCTAACAGCAATAACTCTTTCGGTTGCTGTTGTTCCAGGTGCAATAGCGTTTACGCATACTCCAAATCCTCCAAGTTCATATGCTAGGACTCTGGTAAGACAGTGAACTCCAGCTTTTGCAGCAGAATAAGGAGGCGAAGAATAATTTAAAGTGGTAAGTCCTGACATAGAGCCTAGATTAATTATTCTTCCACTGTTTTGTTTTTTGAAAATAGGAGTTATAGCTTTTCCTGTTAAAAACAAACTTTTTAAATTTCTATCTATTACAGCATCCCATTCTTCTTCTGGGGTTTCTTCAGTTGTAAGTTGTTTTGTGAATCCCCCTGCAGAATTAACTAAGATGTCAATTTTTTGATCTATAGATTCTATTTTTTCGAAAGTATCATTCACCTCCTTTGAACTAGTAAGGTCACAGTGTAGATATTCTGCTAAAAAACCTTCTTCTCTTATTGCAGACGCATTTTTTTCGCCTAATTCATCGTTGATATCTAGCAAATAAACTTTTGCTCCATACCTAGCAAACTCTTCCGAGGAACTTTTCCCTATTCCCTGTGCGGCTCCAGTTACAACAGCTACCTGACCAGTGAAATCAAAAGTTGTTTTATTCATTTATTTATCTCCTAGCATAAACTGTTATGTTAATTTTTAAGTAGTATAGTTTAAGAAACAAGAATTATCTTTATTAAGTAGTGTTATTGTGCAATCTCTTTTGTTCTGTCCCGAACCCTCATATCCTTCTACACCATCCTCTAAATGTTTTAACATGGGCTTATCCCCTTTGGATATAAATTGAAGTTTCCATGGTTTT
>CAYWAX010000124.1:0-5622 GCA_964456425.1 uncultured Nitrospinaceae bacterium
TATGGCCCACTTGATTTCTTTTTTTGAAATTGAAAGTGGAGGCATGAATACTAATACATCACCTAATGGTCTAATCGCTAATCCTTCTTTTCTAACTTTTAAAGTAATTTTTCTGCCTACTCTTTCATCTACCTGGAATGGTATTTTTTTTACTTTGTCTTTCATAAGTTCGATTCCTAGCATTAAGCCTATTCCTCGAATATCTCCGACAAAATCTAGTTTTTCGAGTTTTTTCACTTCTTCCCAAAGAGTTTGAATTTTGGGTTGTATCTTATCTATAATTTTTTCTTTCTTAAAAATTTCAAGATTTGATAAAGCAGCAGCACATGCTAATGGATTTCCTGTATATGAATGACCATGTGCAAACATTTTTCCTTCTTTGTATTCTCCTCTAAAAGTGTTAAATATCTTTTCTGTAGTAATTGTTGCAGAAATAGGTAAGTATCCTGCAGACAATCCTTTTGCTAGACAAATAATATCCGGAGAAACATTTTCGTGTTCGCATGCAAACATTTTTCCCGTTCTACCAAAACCCGTAGCTACCTCGTCGAAAATTAATAATACATCGTGTTTATCGCATGCATCTCTAATTTTTGTGAGAAATCCTTTTTTTTGCATGATCATACCTGATGCCCCTTGAATTATTGGTTCTATTACTACGGCAGCAATTCGATCAGCATTATTAGATATATGTGTTTCGATTTCTTCTCCTGAGCAAACCGAGCAGGGTGGTTCTGTAGATCCTCGTGGGCACCAGTAGCAATAAGGAGTTTCTACTCGAATAGTTCGAAACAAAAGAGGAGAAAATTTAAAATGAAATGATTCTATTCCCCCTAAGCTTACGGCACCAATTGTATCTCCATGATATCCTAGATTTAATGTTAAGAAATTAGATTTCTCGGGTTTTGGTTTTGATCGTTGTAGCTGATATTGAAAGGCAATTTTCATTGCTGCTTCTATTGCAGTTGACCCATTATCAGAGAAAAAAACTCTTGAGAGTCCCTTAGGAACAATAGAGATTAATTTTTTAGCTAATTCAATAGCAGTATCATTTCCCATCCCCAATTGTGTACTGTGAGCTATTTTTTTTAGCTGATTTTTGATCGCAGTATCGATTTCACTTTTTCTGTGACCGTGAAGATTAACCCATAATGAAGAAATTCCATCTAAGTACTCTTTCCCCTCGATATCAATTAAATAGGAACCTTTTCCTTCTTTAATAATTAACGGAGGATCTTCATTTTCCCACTCTTCCATTGGTGTAAATGGATGCCAGAGATATTTAAGGTCATCTTCTATTAATTTGTGTGTTTTTTTCATTTTATTGAATTAGGTTTTTCCGCGAGAATTACACCTTCAATTTCGTCGAAGAATAATTTTTCTTTTTCTGTTCTTGGATTTAACCATTTTTTTAGAATTAAAGAACTATTTAATAATATATTTTCTAGTTCGGTAATAATATTTTGATCTATATGAGGTCTGTCTATCCACTCAGGGAAATCCATTTTCTTTATTATTTTTTCTGTGTGAAGTATATTAAATTCAGTACTTATGAACATTTCATTTAACTTTGACATCGAAAAACATTTATTATGACTGGGGTCTCGTTTTTTTTCAAAAATATTGTAAAGTTCTGCTTCATTTTCTTCTTCCGGACAAATATTATCAACAAATATAAATTTCCCCCCAGGTTTAAGAACTCTAAAAACTTCTTTCAAAAATGAACTAATTTCTGAAAAGTGGTGAGGAGCAATTCTCACAGAAACATAATCTAATGAAGAATCAGAAATTGAGATTTTTTCTGAGTCCGTTCTTAAAAAATATATATTCTGTATTTTTTTATTTGTAGCATTTTCTCTAGTTGCTTCTATCATACCTTTTGTTAAATCACTGGCAAGAACTTGATTGCAATGTTCCGCCATTTTAATTGCTACATGTCCTCCTCCGGTTGCGATATCTAATAAAATCCCATTATAAGGGTTAAGAATCTCTACACAACGAGTAAGTGAACTGCTGTCAGAATGGAAAGAACTAGTAACGTAAAATTTGGAGTCTTGATTGTAAATTTCTTGTACTTTTTTTCTTTGATTTTTTTGCGTTTCCATTTACATGCTTTTTGCGGAATTAATAGAAATGTATAATTATTTTAGTGATGTTTGATAATACTTCTTGCAACTTCTCCTTTGATCAGTGCGTCATATGCCTCGTTTATTTCTTCAATCGGATAGCTTCTGGTTAATAGATCATCAAGATTAAGTTTTCCGGCAAGATAAAGGTCGATCAATCTGGGAACTTCTAATCTTGGATTTGTCGAACCATAAAGTGAGCCCATTAATTTTTTTTCTTGGAGTACTAATGGAACTGATGGAATGGAAACTTTTGACTCAAATTGTGCAAGACCACTTACGACAACGGTTCCTCCAGTTCTCAAACTGTTAAATGCAGTGGACATAACTTCAGGGATTCCAATCATTTCGAAAGCATAGTGAACACCAAGGCCATTAGTAATTTCTAAGATTCTTTCTTCAGCATTTTCATCAGAAGAGTTGATTGTATGAGTAGCTCCAAATTTCTTTGCATACTCCAGTTTGTTTTGAAGTAGGTCTACTGCAATTACTGGCTCTGCTCCCATGATAGATGCTCCTTGTATAGCATTTAGTCCAACACCGCCAGTACCAAAGACAGCAACACTTTCTCCAGGTTGAACTTTAGCTGCATTTTTAACTGCTCCGAAACCTGTAATAACTCCACAGCTAACAAGTGCTGCTTTTTCAAGTGGCATATCTTTTCTAATCTTCATAACTGATTTTTCTGAGGCTATAGAGTATGAACTGAATGTAGAAACACCTAGAAAATGATGTATTTTTTCGTTCTTTAATTTAAATCTTGTTGTTCCATCTGAGAGTGTTCCGTCTGCTCTCATCCTAGCTCCCTCACCACAAGTAGCGGGTCTTCCGGACATACATGGTTCGCATGTTCCGCAACTATATCTCCATACAGAAACGACATGGTCTCCTTTTTTGAGGGATTTTACGTTTGGACCAACTTCTTCAACAATTCCTGCACCTTCATGACCAAGTATAATAGGAGTCCGTGTCGGGAAGTGTCCTACCATTGCATGATGATCGCTGTGACAAACCCCTGCAGCAACCATTTTGATAAGCACTTCACCTTCTTTTAAAGATTCAAGTTCTATATTATGAATTTCTAATGGCTTGTTTGTTTCAACAAGAATTGCAGCTTTCATATAATCCTCAAAAATATTTTAAAGATAATACATATTATTACACAAATTTACTTATGTTTAAATTCTAATCAATTTGACACAACTTTTTTTAAATGTATTATTTGTTTTATAACTTTCGCTAGGGGTGTTTCTTCTGAGAGCCTAATTGTTGGCAACCCTTAGAACCTGATCTGGATAATTCCAGCGAAGGGAAGCGGTAGGACAGAAAAAGTTTTTCTGCCGCATAATTTATGCGGTTTTTTTTTAGGAGTTTATCTTGAGACTGAGTATCAATGGTGAAATGAAAACCTTCACTAACTCTATTAATCTTTCCAAATTACTAGAGATTTTAAATATTCAGATAAACGGAGTTGCTGTTGCTATTAATATGGAGATAGTTTCTAGAAATAAATATAATGAAACAATTTTAAATGATGAAGATGAAATCGAAATAGTACGTGCTGTAGGAGGTGGGTAACTTTTTGAATTCAAATTTGGGAGAAATAAATGAGTGTATATGAAATTGCAGGAAGATCTTTCTCTTCCCGTTTGTGGGTTGGATCAGGCAAATATCCTAATTTTAGTATTATGAAAGATGCTCTTGATGCTAGTGGAGCAGAGATTGTTACTGTTGCTGTAAGAAGAGTAGACCTAAATGATGATAGCAAAGAAGGTTTTTGGGCTTTCTTTGATCGTGAAAAATATACAATTCTTCCAAATACTGCAGGTTGTTTTGATGTGAAAAGTACTGTCACGACCGCTAGACTTGCCAGAGAAGCAACGGGTTCAGATATGGTGAAGGTAGAAGTAATTGGAGATGAATCTACACTTTTTCCAGATAACGAGCGTCTTTTAGAAGCTTGTAAAATACTACTTGAAGATGGTTTTATTGTACTTCCATATTGTATTGATGATCCTGTTATATGTCAGAAGCTTGAGGATTTAGGTTGTCACGCTGTCATGCCTCTTGCTGCACCTATAGGTTCTGGTCTAGGAATACGTAACCCGTATAATTTAAAAATTATTCTTCAAAAAATATCTATTCCAGTCATTGTTGATGCTGGTGTTGGAACTGCATCAGATGCCGCAATTGCGATGGAACTTGGTTCAACAGCTGTGTTAATGCAGACTGCAATTGCTGGAGCTAATGATCCTGTAAAAATGGCTCTAGCGATGAAAAAAGGAATTGAAGGTGGGAGACTTGCTTTTGAATCAGGGAGAATTCCAACTAAACTTTTTGGTGAAGCTTCGAGTCCCTTGGAAGGGATTATAGGTTCATAAATTTCATAGAGGGTTAGAGAATAGAACGTCTTTTATTAATTACTGATAGGCACGTTACACAAGGGTCTGATCTTCTAACTGTTCTAGATGCTGCTTTCTCTGCAGGTGTGCGTTTTTTACAGTTCAGAGATAAAGATTTATCGAATAAAAAGAGATACTTACTTGGAAAAGATGTTAAAAAACTCTCGGATTCATACGGAGTTAAGTTTATAGTTAACGGTGATCCTTCTCTTGCTATTGCTCTAAATTCATTTGGAGTTCATCTTGGGAAGAGTACCTATCCGATTGAAGTTGTAAAGAATAAGTTGAAGTTTAGGGGTATTATCGGTTATTCTGCACACACGGTAGATGAAGTAAGAGAAGCTTTTAACTCTGGTGCTGATTACGTGACTTTAAGTCCAGTTTTTCAACCTATAAGTAAGACAAAATCAACGCAGAGTTTAGGTCTTAAAGTTTTTAGAGATGAAGTCTCTAAATTTTCTGGCCCTGTTTATGCTTTAGGTGGTATTTCTCCTTTTAATGCATTTGATTGTATAGATGCTGGAGCCTATGGAGTGGCGGTGGTAGGCTCTATTTTAGGTTCGAAGGATCCATTTTATTCTACCAAGGAAATTTTAAAAATTGTTTCTGGTTGAGATATTTTATAAAACTTTTTTTGTTCTATAACAAAGAGCTTTTTTGTAATGGAGGAAGTCATGGTTGAGGAAAAACAATTAGACACTTTACTTAAAGAAAATCGTATTTTTAAGCCTAAAAGTTCGTTTTCTAAAAAGGCTCATGTAAGTTCAATGTCTCAATATAGAAAAATGTACAACGAGTCGATAAAAACGCCGGGTAAATTTTGGTCAAAAGTTGCAAAAGAATTTGTCTGGTTTAAAAATTGGAAAAAAGTTCTTGAATGGAAAGAACCACATTCCAAATGGTTTGTTGGTGGAGAAACAAATATTGCCTACAATTGTCTTGATCGTCATTTAACAACATGGAGAAAAAATAAGGCAGCGATTATTTGGGAAGGAGAGCCAGGAGGTTCAAGGATTTTAACTTATCAAGAATTGCATCGTGAAGTTTGTAAGTTTTCAAATTGTTTGAAAAAATTAGGGATAAAAAAAGGAGAT
>CAYWAX010000125.1:0-5598 GCA_964456425.1 uncultured Nitrospinaceae bacterium
ATGAAGAAAGTTGAACTATCTTTGGGTGATAGGTCATATTCAATTTATGTTTCCAAGGGATTAGTCAGTAATATCTATAAATATACAAGCTCCTTTTTTAGAGGACGGAGGATATTAGTTGTTTCCGATACAACTGTGGGAAGGTTATATGGAAAAAAATGTGTTCAATCTCTTAGAGAAGGTGGAATTAGTGCAGAAATATTTAATGTTCCTGTTGGAGAAAAGAGTAAATCAATTGAACAACTAGATAAAATTTATAATAGACTATCTAAGCTTAAAGTTGGGAGAGAAGATGGAATTATCGCTCTTGGTGGTGGTGTTGTAGGAGATCTTGCAGGTCTTGCCGCAGCCACTTTTCTGAGAGGTATTTCTTTAGTTCAAGTACCAACTACTTTGTTATCGCAAGTTGATAGTTCGGTTGGAGGAAAAACTGCGATAAATACTTCTTACGGAAAAAATTTAGTAGGATCTTTTTTTCAGCCTAAAATTGTTTTGTGTGATCTTGAAACTATGTTTTCTTTAAGGGGAAGGGAGTTTCGAAATGGTCTTGCAGAGGTTGTGAAGCATGCCGTGATAAGAGATGAAACTCTTTTTTCTTACTTAGAAAAAAATGTATCTAAAATATTGAATCAAAATATTCGTTCATTGGAAGAAATAGTTTTTCGAAACTGTCAAATAAAAGCAGATGTAGTAGAAATAGACGAAAAAGAAAATGGGATCAGGCAAATCCTTAATTTTGGTCATACTCTGGGACATGCTTTAGAATCTTTGTATGGATTTTCAAAAAAATTACTACATGGAGAAGCAGTTTCACTTGGAATGTCTGCCGCCGCGCAAATGTCATGTGCAGTTGGCTTTTGTGAAAAATCTGATGTTGAAAGGTTACAGAAATTACTTTTGCGTTTCAAATTACCAATTAAACTGAAAAAATCTCCAGAATTAAGATTGATTAAAAAGTATGTTCTTCATGACAAAAAAGTTAGAGATGGAAAGCCAAAATTTGTTATTTTAAAGAAAATCGGAAGTGTAGAAACTGGAATTGAATTAAACTCGCGATTATGGTCTTCTTCGATAGAAGGAAAGCTAATCTGAAATAGGCACAGAACTTTCTGTTTTCTAAAGATATAATGGGGTGAAGAATGAGAATTTTACTTCTAAATGGTCCAAATTTAAATTTATTAGGAACAAGAGAAAAAGAAGTATACGGAGATATTTCATTAAATGAAATTGAAAAGTCACTTATAGATACTGCTAGTAAAGAAAAGGTTGAATTAGATGTTTTTCAGTCAAATATTGAGGGTGAGCTTGTAGATGCTCTTCACAGAGCTGCTGGATTAAAAGATTTAATTACAAATCTATCTCCTTTTGGTACCTGCTGCGCCTGTGTTTTTAATCCAGGTGCATTCACCCACACAAGTATTGCTTTAAGGGATGCTATTGCGGGAATTAATATGCCTGTGTACGAAGTGCATATTTCTAATGTATTGACTAGAGAGGACTTTAGACATTCTTCTATGATAGGTCCCGAAGTGTCTGGAACTATTATTGGTTTTGGTGCAGAAGGATATTTGATGGCATTAAGAACTGCAATAGATAGACATGTAAAGGGAATAAATTTCTTGTAAAAGGAAAAGCATTGGAATCTCGGTTAAAAAAAATTAGGAAACAGCTTACTTTAAGACATATTAATTTGTTGCTTATTACAAATCCTCTAAATGTAAGATATTTGACAGGATTTACTGGTTCTGCAGGTTTTTGTTTGATTGGACAAAATGTTGCAATTTTTTTTTCCGATTTCCGATATCGTATGCAATATGAAAAAGAAGTAGATAAGTCATTTCGTTTTGTCGAGGGACATAATTATTTTGACTTAATTGTTAAAGAAGTTAAAAGTAGGGGTTTTGGTCGTCTTTATTTTGAAGATGAAAGTTTCAACTACCGAAATTTTAATTTAATGAAAAAAAAATTAGGAAAAATTAAATTTCATCCAAGTTCTGGAATTGTAGATTCTATGAGAATAATAAAAGATAAAAAAGAAATATCTTTTATTAAAAAAGCAGCTATTATTAATTCAAAAGCACTGACAGAATTAATTCCTGAAATTAAAAAAGGAGTAAGTGAGATAGAATTGTCAACTTTTCTTGAATCGTCTATGAAAAAATATGGTTCGGAGAGAAATGCTTTCGATACTATTGTTGCCTCAGGTGTCAGGTCTGCTTTACCACATGGTGTGGCGAGTACAAAAAAAATAAAAAAAGGAAATTTGATAACTGTTGATTTTGGAAGTGTGGTAAATGGATACCATGCTGATACAACAAGGGTTTTTGCCTGTGGTGAACCTAGTAAGAAATTCAGGAAAATTTATGACATTGTTTTATGTGCTCAAAAAGCTGCGATCGAAAAAGTAGCTCCGGGTGTTAAATGTGAAGAAGTAGATGCTGAGGCCAGAAATATCATTCAAAAAGAGGGATATGGAGAATCTTTTGGTCACGGTACTGGTCATGGCTTAGGGCTTTTTATACATGAGGGTCCAAGAATAGCTCCTAATCAAGACACTATTCTTGAACCAAATATGATCTTGACAATAGAACCTGGTATTTATGTTGAGGGTTGGGGGGGAGTAAGAATAGAAGATATGATTTTGGTTACAGAAAAAGGAAAAAGAAATATGACATCTGGTATTTCGAAAGAATTAATTGTCTGCTAACTTTTCTGTTTTGGAGAGATATGAGTTATGCCATCAACAAATGAATTTAGGAATGGGCTTAAATTAGAAATAGAAGGAGATCCTTTTTCTATAATTGAATTTCAGCATGTAAAGCCTGGTAAGGGCGGAGCTTTTGTCAGAACGAAACTAAAAAATCTGAAAAATGGTCGGGTTATAGATAGAACATTTCGTTCTGGTGAGAATGTCGATTCTCCTTCACTTGATGAGAAAAGTATGCAATTTCTTTATAGAGAAAGTGATGTTTTTAATTTTATGGATACAAATACCTTTGAACAATTTGGACTTGATAGATCACAACTTGGTAACGCTGATAGTTTGTTGAAAGAGGAAACAGTTGTAAATATCCTCTTTCATAATAGCGAGCCAATTACTGTTGAATTACCAACTTTTGTTGAGCTTTTAATTTCTAAAACAGAACCTGGATTTAAAGGAGATACCGCAACAGGAGGCTCAAAGACTGCAGAATTAGAAACTGGCCTTGTGGTTAATGTTCCGCTTTTTGTGAATGAGGGAGATCTCTTGAAAATAGATACGAGAACAGGAGAATATGTCGAACGAGTAAAATCTGTTTCTTGATTTTACTTTTTTTATTTTTTTGGAGGAATTTTAATGATTTATGAAATGAGAACTTATGAGTTGAAAGTAGGAACTGTGCAGGAATTTGAAGAAAATTTTTCAAAAGTTATAGAAGAAAGGCAGAATTTTTCTCGTATGGTTGGTTTTTTTCATTCAGAGATTGGAGACCTTAATCGCGTAATGCATATTTGGGAATACGAGAATTCTGCGCATCGAGATGATGTGCGAGTACAATTAAGTGACAAATCATGGTGGCCGCCTAAAAACGCACATATAATTGAATCTCAAGTTACTAAAATGCTAACTACTCCAAGTTTCAAAAAAGAACCTTTGACTGGAGAGTTAGGTAATTTTTATGAATTCCGTACGTATACAATTTTTACTGGAAAAATGTTAGAAGTAACTTCAAGATGGGAAAAAGAGATAGCTTCTAGAGAGTCAGTATCGCCTTTAGCAGCTTGTTTTATGAGTGATATGGGAACATTGAATGAATTTATTCATGTTTGGCCCTATAGAGATTTAAATCATAGAATGGATGTAAGGATAGAAACTCATAAAATGCCAAATTGGCCTCCAGGTTCTAGACCTTTTATTGCAAAACAAAATACAGAAATTTGGATGCCTGCATCTTTTTCGGAAATGCGTTAGTTTTTTTAAAATAAGAACAGGGTAGTTATACCTGCTAGAGCGCAATATATAGCGAAAAATTTAAAATTCGTTTTTCTGGCAATTTTCATAAGCAAAGAGATTGTTATAATACCTGTGAGACATGCAGTAAGTGCACCAATTGCATATTCTTCCCAAGGGATTAGTCCTAATTTTGTTAATGCAATTGCTTTAACAATTACTGCACCACCTATTGTTGGAATACCAAGCAATAAGGCGAATTTTGTTGCGTAAGTTCTCTTCATACCTAAAATTATTCCAGCGGCAATCACAAAACCTGATCTTGAAATACCTGGGATGAAGGCGAAGACTTGAATTAAACCAAGAAAAAAAGCATGTTTCCAATTTAATTTCTGAAGAGAATTTCTTAAATTAAATATACTAGACGCGTATAAGAATGCTCCGGTAATTATCAAAGAAAAACCTACGATTTTTGTTTCGTTAAATAGAGAATCAAAGAAATCTTCAAATAAGATACCAAAAAAGGCAGCGGGTATCGTTGCAACTATAATTAACCATCCTATCGAGCTGTATTCAATTTTTTCTTTTTTGAAGACTAGGGATTCATTATACATTTCAAAAATTATTCTCTTGATATCCTTCCAGAAGAAAATGAAAATAGAAATTAATGTTCCGAAATGTAAAAGAATTTCAAAAGATGAACTTGGGAACTCAAGTGAAAAAAGTTTTTGTCCAATTACTAGATGACCAGAACTACTTATAGGGAAGAATTCCGTTATACCTTGGATTAACCCAAGAAGAAATATCTCTGCATATTTTTCTAGGGGAATATTCATTCTTTATCTATTTTTTTGTTAGATTTTTCTATTTTGTTTGAAAAGAAACCTACTTTATTTGCTTCACTTTTTCGGCAAATGAGCAAACCATCTCCGAACTCTATAACGATGAGATCTTTTACGTGGGAAGTAATCAAGAATCTTTTATTTGTGCCAATGACCAAATTTTCCGAATTGTCAGAAATAATATTAGTTTTTTTATCTACCAACCAAGTATTTTTATTTTTGTCATTTTTGAAAATTTTACCAAATGATGCCCATGAACCTAAATCATTCCATCCTAAATTACTTGAAACTACAGTTATATTGTCAGTTTTTTCCATAACTGCATGATCAAAACTTATTTCCTTACATTGTTTAAATAGGTTATTAAATTTTGACATATTTCTTTTTTTTAGAAAGTGAGAAGCTTTTTTTGTATAAGAGTATATTTTGGGTTCAAATTTTTCTAGTTCTTTTAATCCTCGAGATACCTTTAAAATAAAATATCCTCCATTCCACAAAAAACGTTTGGATTTAAAAAATGTCTTGGCTTTTTTTAAAACTGGCTTTTCCTTGAAACTTTTTATCTGATGGGCGTTTATGGTTTTTGATGAAAAGATTTCATTTCCTTTTTCAATATAACCAAAGCCTATTTCAGGAAAAGTAGGTTCTATGCCAATAGTGACAATTTTATTTTTATCTGCGTATTTTATCGCTTTTTTTAGAAGCCTTTGAAATAAATTTAGACTTCCAATATAGTGATCAGAGGGTAGGATTATCATTGTAGCGGTAGGATCAATATCTTGGATTAAATGAGATGCTAAGCTAATTGTAGCAGCTGTATTCTTA
>CAYWAX010000126.1:0-5529 GCA_964456425.1 uncultured Nitrospinaceae bacterium
CACAATATTTTTTACTGACATTTTAGTCTTTTTCTTTCCAGTATGTTTTTGTACAAAACAACGAATAGAACCACCGTGAGTATTCACTCTTTCTATATCAAAAAGATTCATATTTAAAGATTCGAAAAATTGCACGAGAGGTTTTACTGCATGATAAGAAAGATGTTCGTGATAAATGGTATCGAATAGAGTTTTTTTATACACATCTAACAAGTAAGATACTTCGAATACGAAAATGCCATTATCATGAAGTAATTTTCTAATCGCCAAAGTTAGACTTCTTAAATTATCTACATGGGCATATACGTTATTAGCTATAATGACATTGGCACAGCCTTCTTTTTTTATAATCTTATCTGATATCTTATCGTTGAAGAATGAAGGAATTGTTTGGATGCCTTCTTGGCTGGCTTGTTTTGCGATTTTTTTTGCAGGGTCTATGCCAATAACTCTATATTTTTTATCTTTAAAAAACTTTAATAATGTTCCGTCATTACTTCCAATTTCGACAATCAAACTATTTTCTTTTAGCTTATATTTTGAAATGATTCGATTCGCGTATTTTTCAAAATGCTTTACAAAGGATGCCGAAGTTCCTGATACGTAAACGTAATTTTCAAAAAGTAATTTAGGATCTAATATCTCTCTTAGTTGTGCATGTCCACAATGGGGACATAGCATGAGGTTTAGAGGGAATTTTCTCTGCTTGTCTTTAATATCTTTTTGGTTTCTAAATGCATTAGCTGGGGGAGTAGGTTTCAAGGAGAAAGCAATATCTAGACTTTTATTATTACACAGCCTGCAAGAGTTTCTTTTAGTAAGAATTCGATTATTCATAGTTTATATGAGATTTACTCTGATAACGTCAGATTCGTAGGCCTCAGGATTTCTTGCGTTTCTGGCTAGAGTTAGAAAAATGGTATCTTTAGTAAACTTCATTGCATGTTCTACCATAGGCGGAGTAAAAAACATTTGTCCTGACTTTATAATCAATGTTTCTGGTGGTTCGTTGCTTCCAACAGGTCTATGGAAATATTCTATTTCACCTTCTTGCACGTGACAAAAATGCCAGTCTGTTTCGTGATAATGATTTGCTCGTATAGAATCTTTTTTCGATGTAATGAGAACGGCGCTTCCTATCTTTCCTTCTAAAAGATTTTGTATTATGCCTCTATCATCTGTATAGGGTTCCTCAAGGGAAATTAATATATCTTTAGGCCATGTCTTCTCATCGTCAGCATTTACGAAAGGGCACATTATGTTCTCCTCTCCTATCTATTAAATAATGTTAGGAAAAGATATCATCTTTGATAATTAAACTAAAATGTAAAACACTTCAATTTACGGAGAATATACTTCTTTATAAAAATCGATTGTTTTTTTAGCGATATGTTCCCATGAATATTGTTTCAAGACTTTTTCTCTTCCTGCTTTTGATAATTGATGCAGTAACTGCGGATTATCTATAAGTTTTTGAATAGAATTTTGCAAAGAGATATAGTTGTCTTCCTCAAAAATCAGACCTTCTTTTCCAATCACATAGGGTATTTCCCCTGAGTCTGATCCAATAGGAACGGTCCCGGAACTCATCGCTTCTATTAAGGGATGGCTGAATTGTTCTGCCCAAGTTGGAGTTGTTCGGGATGGCACAACAAGAACATGAGATTTTCTCATATAGCCAGGAACATCATAATGGTCTACCCAGTCAATAAATTCTATTTTGTCTTGGAGAGAGAACTTTTCTGTAAGTTCTAGTATCTCTTGTTTCATATTACCACTACCCACAATAATAGCTTTCCAATTTCCTTTTAACTTCTTAAAAGCCTGAATAGCAAGATCTACTCCTTTTAAATGCATAATTCTGCCTATATAAGCGATTGTGAAAATCTTGTTTCTTTCATTATCTAGAGGGAGCCTGAATAAATCTGGGTCAAGGCCAAACTGGGGTAGGACTCTGACTGAATCAGGTTGTGCTCCCCGCCGGATCAATCTATCTTTGCTCGTTTTTCCTCCAGCAATTAACAAGTTTGCGTTACGAATTGTAAATTTTTCTGTAAGTTTATAAATCTTACGGAGTTTCAAATCTAAATTTTCCCATGAAAACACAATTAATTTAAATTTCATGAAATATATTTTTTTAATTAGATGGATTTGTGCTGCTACATTGCTCCAGGGTTCTTCTTCTAAATGTATAATATCTGGGTTCACTTCTCTTATCGCCTTTTTCAAACCGTGTATGTAAAAGTGTCCAGTTACTCTATTTGAAAAAATTACATTGCCTGTCAATAAATTGTATGATTCTTCTTTTGATGGATAGGTAACTGACTTCCTTCCTGAATCCCAAAAAACTTGGGGAGTTAAAACAGTAATTTCAATTGAGGGGTTTTTTGATATTTCTTGAATCTTTTCAAGCCATATAGGAATAGCATAAGCGTGAGAAATGATAAGTACGCGCATGAAAAGAATGTCCTATCTGGTATTTAATAACCGAGCAAGTTTTTTGCTATAAGTATTTGTTGAATTTGGGTTGTCCCCTCAATGATTTGAAGTTGTTTTGCATCTCTCATAAAACGTTCAAGAGGGTGATCCTTCATATAACCTGCACCACCTAAAATCTGTATACTGTCAACAGATGTTTTCATTGCAATATCAGATGAAAAACTTTTCGCAGCAGAAAAATGATGTGCAAATTCTTTGCCGAAATTTCCATTGTCAATTAATCTTGCGGCTTTATGAACCAACAATCTAGCTGCTTCAATATTAATAAACATTTCAGCTATCATTAACTGGATTCCTTGAAATTTTGCAATTGGTCTAGAAAATGCCTCCCTATCTTTTGCGTACTGTAGTGCGTAATCAAGACAACCTTGTGCAAGACCTACTCCTCTTGCGCCTATGGCAGGCCTCGCTTGATTAAAGCCAAGCATTGCTGTTTTAAAACCAGTTCTGTCTTCACCTATTTGATTCTCGATTGGCAGACGACAATTTTCAAAAAAAAGCTCACATGTTGGAATTCCTCTCATTCCCATCTTTCTTTCGTGTCTGCCAACTTTAAAACCTTCTGAATCTGTAGGTACTATCAAGAAAACTAATCCCTCGTATCCAGCGTCAGGATCAGTTTTAGCTCCTAGAATTATATAGTCAGCTACGCTAGAACCTGTACAGTAAGTTTTTTGACCATTAATCACCCATTCGTTCCCATCTTTCACTGCACGAGTTTTAATATTGGCAACATCAGTACCAGCATGTGGTTCAGTCATTGAAAGGGAGCATCGAATTGTTCCCTTGGCAGTGCCAGTTAAAAACTGTTTCTTTTGTTCTTCACTTCCAGCGACAGCAATTGGTCTAGATGCAAGCAATGGTATAGATAGAAATAATGGAGAATTGGAACATTGTTTTGCAATTTCTTCTATGGCCACACATGTGCCAAGGATCCCAAGATTTGTTCCTTCATATTTTTCTTCAATAAATAATCCAAGCAAATCATGTTCTTTAAGGATTTGAAAAATATCTTCCGGATATTTTTCTTCTTCATCTATTTCGCTTGCTCTAGGCTTGATATATTTGTTCGTCAAATCTTTGATTGTATTTTGCAAAAAAACTAATTCATCACTGAGTTCGAGTGGATTCAATTGTTTCTGCCTTTCTCATGCGTTATAATATTAGTATCCAAAAATTGTGATATACAAAATAACAAATTAAAAGGAAAAATAACAATGAGTGGGACTATTGACTACAAAGATGGAATGAAAATATTTTGGGATGTTGCAATCGAAATGGATGATGGATTGAAAATTCGAGCGGATGTTTTCTGTCCTATAGAAGAAGGGAAATATCCTGTTCTGTTGACATATGGCCCTTATGGAAAGTGGTTGGCTTTTCAAGATGCATATGCTCCTCAGTGGGAGTCAATGACAACGAATTTTCCGGAAATTCTAGCAGACTCTTCTAGTAAATATCAAAACTGGGAAGTAGTTGACCCAGAAAGATGGGTCCCAGATGGTTATGTTTGCGTGAGGGTTGATTCAAGAGGTGCTGGCAGATCTCCTGGCTACCTAGATCCTTTTTCAGCTAGAGAAACTAAAGATTTCTATGACTGTATAGAATGGGCTGGTGTACAAGAGTGGTCTAATGGAAAAGTAGGATTAAATGGAATTTCCTATTATGCCATTAATCAATGGCAAGTAGCTGCATTGCAACCTCCACACTTAACTGCAATTTGTGTTTGGGAAGGTGCTTCTGATTTGTATAGAGAGATGTCCCATCATGGAGGAATATTTTGTACCTATGGAGGCAACTGGTACAAGGGAAGATGTCTTCCAAGACAACATGGAATAGGTGCTAAAGGGTACAGAGGAAAAGTAAACGGACAATGGGTTTCTGGTCCTGATACTATGAGCGAAGAAGAGCTTGGATATCACAGAGCAGATATGGCAAACGATTTATTTGCAAATACTCTCTCTACTGATTCTTACTGGACCGAAAGATTGCCCGATTTCTCAAAAATAAATGTCCCGTTATTTTCATCATCAAACTGGGGTGGTCAATCCTTGCATTCAAGGGGTAATTTTGAAGGATTTAATAATGCAGGTTCGAAAGAAAAATGGCTAGAAGTTCACGGAATAGAACACTGGACAGAATTTTACACTGACTATGGCGTGAAACTTCAGAAAAAATTCTTTGGCCATTACCTCAAAGGAGATGATACAGGTTGGAAAGATCAGCCTAAAGTATTATTGCAAGTCCGCTATCCTGGAGATAAATTTGTTGAAAGAGAAGAAAACGAATGGCCCTTAGCCAGAACTGACTGGACAAAGTTTTATTTAAACCCAAAAACATTTTCTTTAGAAACTAAAACCAATGACCATAAGGAAGTAGTTACTTATAAGGGGTTAGGAGATGGAGTTACTTTTGTTTCTCCTCCACTAGATAATGAAATGGAAGTTACAGGCCCCCTAGCATCGAAGTTATATATTTCTTCTGAAACAGAAGATGCAGATTTGTTTTTGATTGTGAGAGTCTTTACGGAAGATTTTAAAGAAGTTGTTTTTCAAGGAGCTCTTGATCCTACTACACCAACTGCACAAGGATGGCTTCGAGCATCCCACAGAAAGATAGATCCTGAATTGAGTTTGCCGTACCGTCCTTACCATGCTCATGATGAAATTCAACCCTTGATTCCTGATGATATTTACGAACTGGATATTGAAATCTGGCCTACATCGGTTGTGATTCCAAAAAATTACAGGATCGCACTCACGATAAGAGGAAAGGATTATGTTTATCAGACTGGAGGAGGTAGCACTCTTCCTAATATGAATAAATTTTCAGGTTGTGGTCCATTCCTTCATGACGATTCCAGGGACAGGCCTTTTGAAACGTTTAGTCAAAATGTTTCTTTGCATTTCAGTGAAGATCAAAATCCATATTTGTTACTCCCAATAATACAGTGATTTTTTTTTACTATGTTTACTTTTGTTTTTTTGGTATAAATAACTTACATACTTAATATCAAAGCTTCTGTTGAAT
>CAYWAX010000127.1:0-5504 GCA_964456425.1 uncultured Nitrospinaceae bacterium
AACCATGAAAAATGTCTCTAAAGCACGAATGCCTCCAAGGTTATTTACTCCGTATATTTCTGGCCATATAGCTCCACCTATAGTTACTCTAATTCCAACGGTCATCCCTGATGTAAACATATACAGAATTTGTGCGATAGGTTGATTTGTTACTGCTAGTATTAACATAGCGACACATTGTGGAATTAAAGATAAAGGAAGTATTTTCTTTGCTCCAAATTTATCTGTTACATTTCCAGTGATCAGTGCAGTTAATAGCGAAGAAATTACATACATATAAAAAGTTTGTGTGAAAACATTTAAGTCCCATCCTTTAGTGTCGACTAAATGTGACATATGAAAGAAAAAGCCTGTTGTTATATAGGAAGGGGCAAGCATAAGCGGAAGTATTAGATAAAATCTGATATCACGTAGTACTTCTTTTCTGGTCCAACTATTAACAGTATTTATTGATGTAGTGTTTTTAGATAATGTTTTTCTTTTTCTTACTGGATGATTTCCTAAAAGGAGTAAAATGATGGGGGAAACAATGAGAATTGTTGCAATTGAAGATGCAATCCAGATAGTTTGCCAGTCGAGATACGAGAGTAAGAATATAGCTAAAGATACAAGCATGCCTTGACCCAAGGGATTCCCAAAAGACACAAGGCTAACGGCTTTCCCACGTGTTTCATTAAAGTATCTGCCCATAGAAGTAACGGAGGTATGCATCATCAGTCCTTGTCCAAAAAGACGTAGTAGAAAAAGAGATATGGTCAATAAAATTATCGATGAGATAAAAGAGAATAGGAGGCAAGCTACAGACAATCCTATAAGCACAAAAATTGTATAAGAGCGGAGATCCATTTTGTCAATAAATTTACCGACCCAAACCAGCGTAGTAGCGCTTCCTACAGTAGCAATTGCATAGATCAATCCGTAGTCTCCGTGTGACAAAGAGAAAATCGAACGTATCTCAGAACTGAATATAGAGATGTAGTACGTTTGACCGAAACATGAGAAGAAGGTAAGTAAAAAGCCATAAAGTAAAAATCTCGGGTTTTCCGAGATGAATCTTAAGTATCCTTGTGTTACTTTTTCTGTTTTCAAATAATCGTCTCTTCCTACTAATTAAAAGTTAGTTTTAATGAAGGTCTTATGAAATGGACGCAGTAAATAAAAAAAATGTAGCTGCCCTTTCCGCCAGTCATGGTGTTAACACATTTTACCTCTTGTTTATCACGCCTATCATTCCACTAATATCTGCAGAACTTAGTTTGAGTTACTTCGAGGTAGGGTTAATTGCTTCCGTTTTTGCGTTTGCAAATGGGGTGTTTCAGTTTCCTATTTCATTTTTAGGCGATTATCTTGGTAAGTGGAGAACTATACTTGTTACTAGTCTGATGGTTCAATCTGTTCCTGTATTTTTTTATGGATTTGCGCCTGATTTTTTAACCTTACTTTTCTTGGTTTTTCTAAGCGGTTTGGGTTGTTCTGCTTACCATCCTCCAGCAGTTTCTTTATTGACAAGGGAAATGCCAAATCAAAGAGGTCTAAGTATGGCCTATTTTGCGGGTGGAGGAGAGGTTGGCAGTATTTTGACTCCATGGATTGTAAGTACAGTCGCAGTATATTTTAGTTGGAGAGTTGCATCTCATCTTGCTATTTTCCCTTCAATTATTATGGCTACTATTATTTTTATTCTTTTTAAAGATTCAAAAAGAAACGTAAGACCGATGAAACAGGCGGCACTTTCTACTTTTTTATCGTTAACTAAGAACAGACCATTAATGCTTTTGTTGTTGGTGTCAACTTTTAGAATTACTGGGTTTAGAGGATTAATGACTTTTTTGCCCTTGTTACTCGCGCAACAATTTAATTATGAAGTTCAGGCAATCGGATGGATCCTTTCTATATATTTTATTGTAGGTATTATTACTACTTTCTTGGTTGGGAAGTCCTCTGATAGGGGAGAAAAAACAAAGTACATTCTTTATCTTACATTTTTGTGCAGTATTGCTATGGCATCAATTTCTTTCGTTAGTTCAAGTATAATGATTTTATTCCCTATTTTCTTGATTGGTTCTTTTCTAACCCCGGTTCCGAGTCTTGTGTTGGCTGTTGGTACGGAATTGGTGGATGAGGAAAAACGTGCTAGTGCGATTGGGCTCATTTATGCTGTTAATGAAATGGGATCGATGATTTCTCCTATTGTAGGAGGAGTAATGGCAGAATTATTTAATCTTCAATTTTCTTTCCTTTTATATGCCGGCTTCTTTTTTGTAGCGAGTGTTATTGCAATAGTTTTGAATAGAATGAAAGTGGAGACTCAATAATCTTTAATGAGATAAGATTATTTGGTATTGAAAAAAGATTTAGCATTCTTGTACGCTATTTTTTCTGCTGCCTCTTTTTTGAGTGCACCTAAAAACTTTCTGAACCTTTTAATTTGTTTTTTGTACTGTCTAATTCCTATAGTTTGGCCTCTCTGGCAAAATTTCGTATCTGTGCCGACCATAAATCTATCAGGCATCTCTTCCATGAGTTTTGCCCAGTCTTCGTATGGTTCCCATTTGTTGTTACTTGGATTCGAAAGATGAGCCCATCCTTTGTGGTCTCTGTTATTTGATTTTTTGAGATTGAAATCCATCATTAGTTTTGGAAATTTCTTTAAAATGATTCTTACATTGGAAGGTGGTGTCATTGCAGAATGTGCATAAACCCATCTGAAGTTAGGGTATCTTTTAAATAGAAACTCTGCTCCACCAAATGCCATGTCATGGTATGAATCTTCATTGTCTGAATCAATTGGCTCTGTATGTAAATTAAAATACAGATTCTTTTTATTTGAATTGGCTATTTTATCTAGGATTTTTAGAAAAGGAGAGTAGTTTGCTGGAAAATTAATTAACGCTTGATGATGTCTTTTGTTGAAGTGTAAAAATGCTATCTCTCCAACTCCTGCATATAAGGGATTTTGTAAATCTTTGTTTAATCTGATGAAAATTTCGGTTAATTCATCTTTCAGGTCAATTACTTTAGCTTTGTTTTCGTATTGTTGATTTGCCCAGTTTGTAATGTAATGAGTACAACACAGAAGGTACATTCTTTTTCCCAATACTTTTTTTAGAGACTTTTGAACATCAACATTGTAGTTTCTCATTCTTCCAGAATTTGGAGTAGACATTATGGTTATCTGCGATACATTTTCTTCATCAAGAGTTTTTTTAATGGCATTTACAATACTGTTTGTAGTTTCTTCTTCGTCACAGTAACCACCTTCTCTGATTGTTAAATGTGCATGAGAATCGAAGATTTTTCCCCTGTACCTCTGTTGGACTTCTCTGGTTTGACGGTCGAGTGGAAGTACTTCTTTGCTGTATTTAAAAGTAGGTTTAAGTTTTTCTTCTGAAGAAACAATTAGGGCAGATATGAAAAAAATAGGCAAAAACCATAAAAAATAGATTTTTTTCAAGATTGAGCTCCTTCCTTTCTATTTTATTCCGGACATCTTATTGAATAATTCTGCAATGCTCGAAGAATCATCATTTGCATGTCCCATACTGGCGACGGCCTGATAAAGCTGAGTTCTAAGAGCGGTCATAGGAATAGGGTGGTCTAATTCATTCGCGGTCTTTAAAATCTGATTTGCCGTTTTGATGCATTGCTGGATAGTAGATTCTGGAGAGGAATAGTTAGAGTGAAGAATTCTGTCTCCCTTTAAATCCATCTGTTTTGAATAAGCAGCTCCTTCTTTTAAAACCTCAAACATTGTTTCTCCATTTAAACCTCCCTTTTTTCCTAAACTAAATCCTTCACCTATGGCAGTTCTGTTAATCTCACTGATAGTGTTTACAACCATTTTCATTAAAGATCCGCTACCGCTAGGTCCCATATAGAATTGTTTTTTCGTGAATGTACGAAAAATTGGAAGACATATATGGAATGAGGTTTTCTGGCCCCCGCACATGAGTACTAATTCTTTTCTTTTAGCAACTTTTGGATTCCCGCTAACAGTAGCGTCTAAATAAGTAATTGATTTTTTATGTAAAGCTGAGGAAATTTCTTTTGTGATTTCTGGATTTACCGTACTTATATCCGCGAATATTAATTTTTTATTTATTTTTGATACTCCATTTGATCCAAATATAGCTTCACGGACAATATCGTCGTTAGGGAGTGACGCCAAGACAATATCTGATTTTCTGGCAACTTCTTTTGGGGAGGGAAGAATTTTGCCTCCTTGTTTTTTGAATTTATTGCAGGCTGTTTTGTTAGGGTCATAACCAAATACTTCATATCCAGAGGCAAGGATAATGTTAGAAATAG
Organism: uncultured Nitrospinaceae bacterium; assembly: GCA_964456425.1. Classification (GTDB taxonomy): domain Bacteria; phylum UBA8248; class UBA8248; order UBA8248; family UBA8248; genus UBA3496. The sequence continues at coordinate 4,309 of CAYWAX010000127.1, forward strand.
TTCCTCCCATTTTTCCAAGTCCAATGTACCCAATTTTTTTCAAGAAATAATCTCCATCTGCTGTAACATAATATTGAATTATCGAAATTGGTTAAGTTCTACTACCTTGCCCATATTCGAACTTTCTAAGATTGCTTCTAGCGTAGCGATAATCTCCAAACCTTCTTTTCCGCTTACAACCGGAGTTTCTCTGCTACTGATACATTCGGCAAAATGTTTAAGTTCTTCCATAACACAGTCGTTGGTCTCAATTGGTATTTCTTTTTTTGATGTCTCATCTTTAGATTGAAAGTACATTTTTTTTCCGTCATCACAAGACCAGACGTTTCCTTCTGTTCCATAGACCGCAGCACTTAAATTAAAAGGTACGACAACCGATGTGGCAACGTATCCAGTTTGTCCATTTTCAAATTCAAAAAGGATTGATGTTACATCGTCAAGATTTGATTTTCCGTGCAATTTTTTACTGAATGCAGAAAGACGTTTTGCACTTCCAGCGAAGTAATAGAGTAAGTCAACCATGTGTATTCCTAAAGCGGTCATACCTCCAGCAGGAGATTCCAGAGGATTGTTTCTCCAGTTGTCTTTAGGTCTTTGCATAATGGGTTTAGAGTAATTGGCTTCGAGGTGATGAATTTCTCCCAACATTTTTGTATCTATAAATTCTTTTATTTTTTTGTTGGCATTTATCCACCTTCTTTTATGTCCTACTTGAAGTAGAATATTATTTTCGTTTACAGCAGCAATACATTTATGTGCATCTTCTACAGTTAAAGTAAATGGTTTTTCAATAAAAATATCTTTCTTGCATGAGGCAGCTTCGCAAACTAATTTTGCATGAGTCGAATGTGGGGTCGCGATGATTAATCCATCTATTTCGTCGCTAGTTAATATTTCTTCTAGAGAAGAAGAAACTGTGCAATTAAATTCATCTGCAAATTGTTTTGCAACTTCTTCTGCTGGGTCATAACATAATGCCAGGTCTATATTTCCTGTTTTTTGAGCCGCTCTTGCGAGTGTGTGTGCCCATCTTCCTAAACCAATTGAACCTAAACGAGATATGTTTTCGATCAAAATTAAGGCCTCCTTGAAATTGATGAAAATAATATATAAGATTTTTTTGTAAAATAAAAAATTTTTTAGTTTTAATAATTTTATTTATTTCTTTTCGTTAATTATCTATAACTTATTTGCTA
>CAYWAX010000128.1:0-5456 GCA_964456425.1 uncultured Nitrospinaceae bacterium
TTTTAGAGGGACTGGAGGCTGTTCGCAAAAGGCCTGCCATGTACATCGGAAGTACCGGCTCTCCCGGCCTTCATCATTTAGTCTACGAAGTTGTCGACAATAGTGTTGACGAGGCAATGGCTGGTTTTTGTTCGGTAATAAATGTTTGTATTAACAGCGACGATTCTATTACGGTCGAGGATGATGGCCGGGGAATTCCTGTAGATAAACACCCAACAGAAAAAATTTCTGCGGCAGAAGTGGTTTTAACGAAACTGCACGCAGGAGGGAAGTTCGAAAACAGTGCCTATAAAGTTTCCGGAGGTTTGCATGGAGTAGGAGTGTCCTGCGTAAACGCTCTCTCGGAATCGTTGAGCGCTGAAATAAAGAGGGGCGGTGGGGTATATGAGCTTAGATTTAAAAGAGGGGTTCCAGAGAAAAAAATAAAGAAGATAGGAACGTCTAAAAAGACAGGGACCACAATAACGTTCAAGCCTGATTCTGAAATTTTTGAAATGGTTGAATATAGTTTTAATATCCTGTCAGCAAGATTAAGAGAACTCGCGTATTTGAACAGCGGCTTGAAAATAGTTTTAGAAGATAAAAGAGAAGTAAAGAAGGAGGAATATTTTTACAAGGGCGGAATTGCGTCTTATGTTGAACACTTAAATTCTACGAAAGAAGTAGTTCACAAAAAGCCCATTTACGTTTTGTCCAAAAAAGAGGGAACCGTTGTTGAGGCGTCTCTGCAATATCATGACGGATATAATGAAACTTTATTTTCTTTTGCGAATAATATAAACACGAATGAGGGCGGTACGCATCTAATAGGTTTCCGTAGCGCACTTACAAGAACTATTAACAAATACGCAAAAGACAATAATCTTCTTAAGAATTCACCTGCCCCAAGCGGCGATGATGTGAGGGAGGGGTTAACGGCTATTTTAAGTGTCAAATTGCCAGATCCTCAATTTGAAGGCCAGACTAAAGGAAAATTAGGGAATTCAGAGATGAAGGGGCTCGTGGAGCAATCGCTAAACGAAACTCTTGCGAGTTTTTTTGAGGAAAATCCCAGCGTTGCAAAAAAAATTATAGAAAAATCTATTCAGGCATCGATTGCAAGGGAAGCAGCCAGAAAGGCCAGAGATTTAACTAGAAGAAAAAGTGCGCTGGAAAGTGGATCTCTCCCAGGAAAACTAGCAGATTGTTCTGAAAAAGACCCCGAGGTTTGCGAGCTTTATTTAGTTGAGGGAGATTCTGCTGGGGGATCTGCTAAGCAGGGAAGAGATAGGGCGTATCAGGCTATTCTTCCACTCAAAGGAAAAATTTTAAATGTAGAGAAAGCACGATTAGACAAGATGTTGAATCATGACGAAATCAGACATATTATTACCGCTATTGGAACTGGCATAGGTGAAGATGATTTTGATATTACAAAATTAAGATATAACAAAATCGTTATTATGACTGATGCGGATGTTGATGGTTCACACATAAGAAGTCTTTTGCTTACATTTTTCTTTAGGCATATGCGACAACTTATAACAAACGGCCATTTGTATATAGCTCAGCCGCCTTTATATAAAGTGAAGCGTGGAAAAAAAGAACTGTATTTAAGTGATGAAAAAATGTTCGATGATTTTATTTTAACTTCAGCAATTGAAGATGCGGATCTTCTTATACAAAATGGAGTTAATGGAAATCATAAGTCAACCAAAGGAAAACCCAAAAAAGAGTTGAGCGAATCATCATTAAGCTTGGACAAGAAAAAACTATATTCTCTTTTAGCAAAACTTTCAGATGGAGAAGAAGCGATGGCATCTTTTTCAAAACAGGGTATGGATATTAGAGTTATAGATTTTATCGCAAGAGAATTAATTGCAGAAAAACCAGAAATGAAAATTTCTGATTTTGGAAATAAAAAAGGATTAGAGCTTATAAAAAAGAAAGTTTTGAGTTTTATAACAAATGAATTTGAGGATGAAATAAAGCCGGATGCTTTTATAGAGAAAGACGAGGAAGGAAAAGAAAAAGGAATTCTATTGCAAACTAGTGTTTCAGACAGAGAGTTGGTAACCAAAGTTGAACGATTGATTGTAGAGGGCAAAAATTTCAAGAAAATTCTAGACTCATATATTAATCTAACTGAGTTAGGTATAGGCCCTTTTGAGATAAAAAACGGAGAATCTAAAATAGAAATTAAAGAAAATACAGATATCCTTGAAGGTTTTAGAAATTTAGGAAAAAAAGGACTAACAATACAGAGGTATAAAGGTTTAGGTGAAATGAATCCTGATCAACTTTGGGATACAACCATGGATCCAGATACAAGAATTTTTAGACAAGTAAACCTACAGGACGAAACTCTAGCGGAGGTAGAAACAGTTTTTTCAACTCTTATGGGGGACAATGTTGAGCCAAGAAAAGAATTTATTGAAAAACATGCTCTGGATGTAGAAAACCTAGATGTCTAATATAATTATATCGCCTCAAGGAACCCATCTTGTCAGAAGATAATGATAAAAAAGAAATTGTAAACATAGAAGACGAAATGAGTAATTCTTTTATGGAATACGCTATGAGTGTAATTGTTTCAAGAGCTTTGCCTGATGTACGAGACGGACTAAAGCCAGTGCATAGGAGAATATTGACAACCTTAAATGATTTAGGACTAACTCATAATAAAGCTTATAGAAAATGTGCCAAAATATCAGGAGACGTAAGCGGAAACTATCATCCCCACGGAGAGGCAGTTGTTTACCCGGCTCTTGCTAGGATGGCTCAGGATTTTTCATTGAGAGGTTTATTGGTAGATGGGCAAGGAAACTTTGGTTCTATAGATGGCGATCCGCCAGCCGCTATGCGTTACACTGAAGCAAGAATGACAGAACTAGCCGAAAGAATATTATCTGATATTGAAAAAGAAACAGTAGATTTTGTTCCAAATTATGACAATACAAGAACAGAACCATCTGTACTTCCTTCAAGAATTCCAAATCTTCTGTTGAACGGTTCCACAGGAATTGCAGTTGGTATGGCTACAAATATACCCCCTCATAATCTTAGTGAGCTTTGTGACGCTCTTATTTTAGTCTTAGAAAAAGAAAACATAGACATTTCAAAAATCTTAGAAGTTATGCCGGGGCCTGATTTCCCGACCGGTGCTATTATAAATGGAAAAAAGGGAATAGAAAGCTACTACGCAACTGGCAGAGGATCTCTTCAATTAAGGGCAAAAGCGTTTGTAGAGGAAGACGAAAGATCCGATAGGGAGTCAATAATAATTACTGAAATTCCCTATACTGTTAACAAAGCAAGGCTTATAGAAAAAATTGCAGATCTAGTAAGAGAACAGAAAATAAAAGATATTTCCGATATTCGAGATGAAAGCGATAGAGATGGAATGAGAGTAGTGATTGAATTAAAGAGAGGGACTATAGGAGAAGTTGTTCTAAATCAACTTTACAAATCAACTCAAATGCAAATGTCTTTTGGTGTAATTTTACTTGCTTTAGTAAATAATCAACCACAAGTAATGAATGTCAAAGAAGTGCTTAATCATTTTCTACGTTTCAGAAGAGAAATCATTTTAAAAAGAACGAGATTTGATCTTAAAAAAGCTAAAAACAGGGCTCATGTACTAGAAGGTTTTTTAATTGCTCTTAAGAATATTGATGCTGTTATAAAACTTATTCGTGCAAGCCAAACTCCAGAAGAAGCAAAAAATGGCTTGTTAGAAAAATTTTCTTTAACAGGAATTCAAGCACAGGCCATTCTCGAGATGCGCCTCCAAAGGTTAACAGGACTAGAGCAAGAAAAAATTGAAAAAGAGTTCGCAGAATTAGCTAAAACAATCAAGGAACTAGAGAAAATTCTCACCGACAAGAAGGAACAAACTAAAATTATAAAAGAAGAGTTGTTGGAAATTAAAGATAAATTCTCTGATAAAAGAAGAACTTTAATTCAAGAACAAACAGGAGAAATATCCCTAGAGGACATGATTGCGGAAGAAGACATGGTAGTTACCATTTCAAACACAGGATATATAAAGAGGAATCCTATTGCTTTATATAGATCTCAACGAAGAGGTGGTAAGGGTATAGTTGGAATGGGAACAAAAGAAGAAGATTTTGTTGAAAGCCTTTTTGTTGCTTCAACACATGATTATTTGCTTTTCTTTACAAATAAAGGAAGATGTTACTGGCTGAAAGTACATGAAGTGCCTCAAGCAGGCAGAACAGCAAGAGGTAAGTCTATAGTTAATGTTCTATCTCTTTCGCAGGACGAAGAAACTACAGCTATTTTACCTATAAGAGAATTTGAGCCTGATAAATATATTGTTATGGCAACAAAAAAAGGAGTTTTGAAAAAGACGCAACTTACCGCCTATAGCAGGCCAAGATCTTCAGGAATTATTGCGTTAAATCTAGATGATGGAGACGAGTTGGTTAGCGTAGGGCAAACTACCGGAAGTCAAGAAATTTTTATTGGAACAAAAAGCGGAAAAGCAATTAGGTTTCCTGAAGAGAAAGCTAGACCTATAGGAAGAACGGGCAGGGGTGTCCGTGGGATTACTTTAGTTGGAGAAGATGAAGTTATTGGGATGGAGGTAGTATCTCCTGGAGAAATAATTTTAACAGCCACCGTGCTAGGTTTTGGAAAACGAGGGCGAATTGATGATTACAGGGTAACAAATAGAGGTGGCAAGGGAGTCATTAATATAAAAGTAACAGAAAAAAATGGACAAGTAGTCGGGATTAAAAAAGTAACGGAGAATGACGAGTTTATGTTGATAACTACGGGTGGGCAACTTATTCGTTTACGTTCTACAGATGTTTCAATTATAGGACGTGCTACACAGGGCGTAAGGCTGATTAGGGTAAAAGACGACGATTTTGTCTCAGGACTTGCAAGAATCGAAGAGGACAACAATCTTTAGGATTGTCTTTTTAATAAAAAATGAAACCTATTTCATATTTTATGTTTTTAGTAGTTCTAGTCTTATATAATTCTGGCTGTACGACCGAGAAAAGACTTCCAGTAATAGCCTCAAAGTCTGAAACAAAAATAATTTTAACAAAAAAAACTTATATAGCAGAGAAGAAGCTAACTCTAAGCAAATCTAAAAATATCCAAATTTTAAGTTCTGTAGGTGAGAAAGAATATAGAATAAAAAATTATAAATCAGCAGAGATTTTTTTTGCAAAAGTTCTAAGAATAGATATCGACAATCTGCATGCATTAACAGGAATGGGATGGACTCTTTATGATTCAAAGCAATTCGATAAAGCATTGGTTTTTTTTAAAAAGGCAAATAAAAAATACCCAGCCGATGGGAGCGCAAAGCGCGGGTTAGCTTATCTTTTTTATCGGAATGGAAAATTAGAGAAAGCAAGAGAGTTGCTAGGAAAGCTAGATAGGAATAAATGGCCCGAGCTAACACAAATAGATTTAGAAAAAAGATCGTTTTCTAAACA
>CAYWAX010000129.1:0-5440 GCA_964456425.1 uncultured Nitrospinaceae bacterium
GCACCCTTAGAAGCTCCATAATTTATTGCAATTTTAGGCGATCCATTTAAATGAGCCATACTTGCCATATTTACTATGACCCCACTTTGTTTTTTTAACATTTCAGGAAGCACAGATTGCATTGTGTAAAATGTGCCTTTTACATTTAAGTCGAAAGTTTTATCCCATAAATCATCACTGATCTCAAGGAAGGGTAATCTTTCAAGGATCGAACCAGCAGAATTAAATAAAAAATCAACGCCTCCGTACTTTGTTACTACCTCTGTAACCATATGATTAATTGCATTCCTTGAGGTTACATCCACACTAAATGCATGAGATTCCCCCCCCAATTTGTTAATTTCGTGAGAAACCTTTTGGGCGCTTTCTTCGTTAATATCAGTACAAATTACCGTTGCTTGCTCTCGAGCTAAGATCTTAGCGGTAGCTTTTCCTATTCCGCTTGCTGAGCCTGTAATGATGGCAATTTTATTTTTTAATAAATTATTTCCATTTATCATTAGAAACCTCTTAGCTAAAGAAAATTTATTTAAAATCGATATTTACACCTTCCAGATTTAGAACGTTAGGTGGACCATCTAGTAAGTCAGCAATTTTTTCTTTAAAATTCTTGTAATGAGTAGTTTCTCTATGTAAGTCTAAATCGTTTTCAGATCTCCAGCATTCGATAAAGTGAAACCCATCAGAGTTTTTGAAAAGGCTATAGAAAACACATCCTGGTTCTGAACGAGATGGATCGCACATATTTCTAAGAACTGTTTCCATTTCTGATTCCATTCCTTGTTTTGGGGTAAGCGATGCTACTAGATAGACTTTGCTCATAAATTTTCCTCTTATTTTTTAATAAATTATAAATATTAGTAATAATTTTAATACTTTAATAAATTTTTTTGAAAGACTAAATTTTTTTATATTAAGTACTTTAGGGTATTAAATCTTAACCGATCTTTGTATTGATGATTTTTCGTTTTAGTTATTTTAAATCAAAAAATTGTTGTATTCTTAAGACCTAAAATATCAGTGATATGATTATTGTCTATTTAAACTTTAATTAATGGTAAATTTTAATGAGTTTTAATATTTCATGGCCGGAAATAATGGCGTTAACGTCTTCATTTACATATTCTTTTACTTTACTTTCACTTCGTCAGGGAATCAGGAGTGCATCTCCTTTATCTGGAGCTATCGTTACAAGTTCAGTTGTTTTTCTACTGACTGCTGTAATGTGTTTAATTAATGGCTCCTATTTGAAAATAAATATGAATGCTGTCTTATGGTTTGCTATCGCTGGTTGTGTTGGTCAAGGTCTTGGCCAGTTTCTTGCTTTTACTGGAGTAGAAAGGATGGGTGTTAGTAGAGCTTCTCCAATACAAGCATCTTCTCCAATTTGGTCGGTATTGCTCGCTGTTATTTTTCTAAGGGAGACTCCTTCTTTAGGTGTCTGGATTGGTGCATTTTGCGTTTTCTTAGGAGTTGCTTTGCTTTCAAAATCTACGGAAGATGATTCTTCCTCGGGTTGGAGTTGGTTTAGGGGAGCTCTGGTTTTTCCTATTCTTGCTTCATTTTGTTTTGGTATGATGCCTGTTTTGACAAAATTTGGATATTTTCATACACCGACTCCTCTTTTGGCTATAAATATTGCTTTTGGTTCGGCAAGCTTGCTTCTTATTTCTCTTTATTTAACTTTTCGGTCTAAATATCAGTTTCATATTGATAAAAGAGCAGTAGGGTGGTTTTCTTTAGCCGCAATTACTACTGGGTTATCTTCATTAACATTTTGGACTTCCTTAACTCTAGGGGACGTTTCAGTTTTAATGCCGTTAAGTAGACTGGCACCTTTGTGGATTCTTTTATGGAGTTATCTATTTTTAAAACATCTTGAAAAAATTACTTTTAGAATTGTAATAGGTGCATTCTTGGTTGTTTTAGGTGGATTTTTTATTCTTTCTTTTAAATAAGAGTTTTGTAAGGTGATTGATTTTACAATTTTTCAAATTAGTTCTTTATTGGTTTTTCTTGCGGCATTTTTTGGATACTTAAACGAAAAATTTCTGCATCTTCCATCTACGATTGGAATAATTTTAATAGCTCTTTTTTCTTCTTTTACAGTAATTGCAATAGATCTTCTTTTTCCTTCGCTTGATTTGGCGATTCGCTTTCGGTCCTTTATATACAAAATAGATTTCAATAAAACCTTGATGGAAGTCATGTTAGGATTACTGCTTTTTGCTGGTGCCTTGCATGTAGATGTTGAGAACCTTATGAAAAGAGGTTGGGCTATTTCATTAATGGCTACCTTCGGAATTATTTTTTCTACACTCTTTATTGGAGTAATTTTTTATTTCGTATCTACTTTGTTTGATTTTTCAGTTCCGTTTGTCTGGTGTCTTATTTTTGGCTCTCTAATATCCCCAACTGATCCAGTAGCAGTATTGGGCATTTTTAAGACTGTAAAAATTTCTCCCACTTTAAAGGCGATGATTTCAGGAGAAAGTCTATTTAATGATGGTGTGGGTGTCGTTGTTTTTACAGTTTTAGTAATGATATTAACAGCAGGAAATGTCGATTTCTCATCAAATTTGCTTGTAGGGTTTAAGTATTTTGTCAAAGAAGCATGTGGTGGGGGAGTACTAGGTTTCTTGACAGGATGGATTTCATTTAGAGCCATGAAATCGATTGATGAGCATAACACGGAAGTTTTAATTACTCTTGCTCTAGTCCTTGTCACGTACTCCTTAGCTTCTTTTTTGCATGTGTCTGGTCCTATAGCTGTCGTTATTGCTGGTTTATTAATAGGGAACCACGGTTCTAAATTTGCCATGAGTGATAATACGAGTGAACATGTTCAGAAATTCTGGGATTTACTAGATGAAATTTTAAACGCAATCCTTTTTCTTTTAATAGGTTTAGAAATAATATTATTAGATTTCAAACTTAATGTTCTTCTTCTTTCTCTTGTTTTTATTCCTATCGTTATTCTCTCACGATTTTTAAGTGTAGGTGGAATAATTAGAACTCTTTCGTTATTTAAAAAATACGAAAATGGTACAGTTCGGATTTTAACTTGGGGAGGAATTAGAGGTGGAATATCCGTAGCTCTTGTACTTTCTTTGTCGGATGGAATTTATCGGGATCTTCTTCTTACCACTACGTACGTGATAGTAATCTTTTCGATTATTGTTCAGGGATTAACTATAGAGAAAGTAATTAAGAAATTTCTATGAAAAGTGTGATCCCAGGTCTACCCACCTAAAAGCTGGATAGACTCGGGCGGAGGGACCACATCCTATTTTTATAAAATTTGAGTTTTATTTTATACTATATCGTTCTATTTTTTGCAATATTTAATTTTATGTTGAATTTTAATTCAATAATTATTTTTAGACAAATTTTTATATAAAAGAAGTAATTTCAATTAAATGAAAGGTAAATTTAATGACAAATATTAATGTGGGTTTAGTAGGACTTGGTAATATGGGTAGTGGAATAGCCCATAATTATATTAAAAAAGGTGTTTCTCTTAACGTATGGGATACAGACGAAACATTATCGAAAAGTTATGCGAAAAAGAAGAACGTTGAAATAATGCATCCGTCTGTTATGTCAGAGACTTGCAATGTAGTTTTCTTTGTTGTTCCAAGTTGTGTTGAAGTAAGTGCATATTTAAGTGGCAGGAACTCAATGTTAACTAGGGCAAGAAAGGATTTGATTATTTATGATCTGACGAGTTCTGATCCGAAAGAATCTAGTAAATTAGCCAAGAAAGCAAAAAGAAAGGGTGTAGATTATTTGGATGCTGGGATGAGTGGTGGTGCAACCGGAGCAAAAGCGGGTACTTTAACACTGATGATTGGTGGAGATAAAAAAGCTTTTAATAAAAGTAAAAAAATACTCTCATATTTTGTCCGAAATCCTTTTTATTTAGGGAAAAGTGGTTCAGGTCATACTTTAAAACTGATTCATATCATGGTTTGCCATTCAATTTTTCTTTCAACTTGTGAGGGTGGTAAAATGGCAGAAAGAGCAGGAATAAGTCTTCAAGATATGATTGATGTATTTAACGTTGCTAATGCTAGAAGTTATGCGAGTCAATTTAGATTCCCTTTACATATTCTGTCGAAAAAATGGGATGCTAAATCTAGAGTTTATAATCTGCACAAAGATGTTGGGATGGCAGTTTCGTTGGGTAAAAGCTTGAAGGCGCAAGTAGATTTAGGGCAGTCAACTTTAAATTTTCTTAAAAAAGCGATGAGTTTTGGAATGCAAGATATAGATTACTCCCTGCTTTATAGAGATTTCGAAGACATCAGAAAAGAAAAATAAAAAGGGAGGTGTTTTCCTTATTAATTAACTAGTATAAATTGAGTTTGCTTTATGTTATGAAATCTTTTTATAGGAAAACTTTATGAAACTTGTAGTTGGAATAACAGGAGCATCAGGTTCTGTGTATGGTGTTCGGATGATGGAGGTTCTCCATAAATCATTTTCTGAAGTGGAGACTCATCTTGTAATTTCTAAAGCTGGGTTGAGAGTAATGAAGTACGAAACGAAATATACCCATAAAGATGTGTCTAGATATGCTTCTATTACTCACCCTGACACTGATATAGGAGCTGTTCCTGCAAGTGGAAGTTCTGGGATGGATGCGATGGTGATTATTCCTTGTTCTGTAAAAACGCTTGGTCAAATTGCTTCAGGAACGGGAGATAATCTTGTTTGTCGATCTGCTGATGTTTTTTTGAAGGAAAATAAAAAATTAATCTTAGTTGTTCGTGAAATGCCCTTGTCTGCAATACATCTTGAAAATATGTTGAAACTATCCAGACTTGGTGTATCGATAATTCCTGCATCTCCGGGTTTTTATCATGAACCGAAAGATATAGATGACCTTGTGAATCGTGTAGTTGGCAAGGCTTTAGATTCTCTAGGCCTAGAGCATGATATTTTCAAAAGATGGACCGGACAGAAAAAAGAGAAATAATAGTTTCTGTTATTTTTAAATGTATTTCCTATCCATAATTTTATAGTTGATCTTCAAGTAAAGATTGTCTATGATCTCGCTTAACCAATAATTATATTTTTTGCCCTATAAATTTTTAAAGGGTGTACTACTGTTCTGAAACTCATAGGAGGAAGTATTGTGAATTTAGTAAGAAAAGTTTTTTTGCTTGTTCTAGTTACAGTGTTTGCTGTCAGTTTTAGTGCCTCAGGTGTTTTCGCTGCAAAAAGAGTGAAAACTGCTGTTGCAACAGCGGGACCGGGTGCTGCTGCATATGTTATTTGGGGTGGATTGGCTGCTTTGGTTTCTAAAGAATCCAAAACAGTGGAAATGAATAACTTGACCACTAGAGGTGCTGTGGAAGATATTCGTTTAGTAGAAACTGGAAAAGCTGAATTTGGTTTAGGTGTTGCTACTCTTCTTCGTTTAGCTTTTCAGGGT
>CAYWAX010000130.1:0-5364 GCA_964456425.1 uncultured Nitrospinaceae bacterium
ACTTTTTTGTAAAATAAAATATGCTTTGGTTTTAATAATTTTATTTATTTCTTTTCGTTAATTATCTATAACTTATTTGCTATCGTATGTTTCCTCTTATATAAAATACGGTTTTACTGATTGAATAAGGATTTTTTAAATGAGCGCTATGGAAAGTTTGGTGTCGAAATTTTCTGATGTAATTAGGTCAAAAAGGATTTTTGCGCCTGAAGATGCTTATATGGAACATGTAGAAATTATTCTAGTTGGAAATGGTCCCTATGTTTTATTTGATTCTGGATACAGTATACAAAAAGATGAAGTTCTCGATTGGGTAAGAAAAGAAACTAATGGAACCCTTGATAAGTTTATCTTAACTCATCAGCATTATGATCATTCTGGTAATGCTAAGGCTGTTTGCGATGCATTTTCTGTTCCTTGTCATGCGCATCCTATTGAAATTGATCTAGTGAAAGAAAGAGAGACAGAGTTGTCTTTTATTTCTATTGAAGAGGATTTTGTCGTAAAAATTGGAGAGATTAATTTGAAAGCAATTTTTACTCCGGGACATTCTCCTGGTCATCTTACATTTTGGTGGGAAGAGGAGAAGATATTGATAGGTGGAGATAATATACTTACAGACACCACAACAGCAGTTACTCCTCCTTTAGGAAATTTGTCAGAATATATTCAATCACTTCGGAAAGTGTTAGATTTGAAACCTCATTTAATTTTCCCTGGGCATGGAAAACCAATAGAAAATCCAGAAGAAAGAATCAGCCACTTACTTTCACATCGAGATAAAAGGGAGAAGCAGGTTCTTGATGCGCTGTTAAAAAATGATTCTTCTCTAGAAGAGGTAGCAAAATATATCTACAGAAATTTAAGAGAAGACCAATTAAAATTTGGTGTAAACATGATCAGATCTATCATTGAAAAACTCAAAGAAGAAAGAAAAATAACTTACGAAGAAGGAATTTGTAAGATTCTGTGAAGGTGTGATTTTAGGAGTATAGATTTTGTTGACTAATTGCCATACGTTAATTCTTCGAGAAATCCTTAAGGAAACTTCTCAAGAATATGATTCGGATATTTATGTGTATAACGTGGTGCCAGATTCGTTGCCTTTATCAGAAGAATTTAACGCTAAAGAAACTCACAGATTCGAATTGCCCCAAGGAGCTTATGAAAATTATCCAAAGTTAAAGTGGGTCAAATGTCATTTGATAGTCGATAATTTCTGTCACTATGGTTCTATAAATAAACCCACGGAAACATTAAGTCCGGAAGAAAAAAAAGGATACACGTATCGAAAAGGGAAAGAACTAATACCCTTTTTGGAAGATTTTTGTTCTCAAGTTAATGTTGAATTAGACTCATCTACAAAGTTTTATGTTTCTCATATTTTGACAGAAATTGCTGTTGATTATTCAATTTACTTGGTTGATCAATCAGTCGCTAATTTACTGAATGCATCTAGAGATGCTATGCAAGAAAGTCATATAAATGAATTATGTGAAGGTTTGGCTATTTTGTATGCATGTAGTCCAGAAAAAGTTAATAGGGCGAGAAGTGCACCCAGAAAATTTTATGGAGATTTGCATGATCTGAAACTTCTTTTTTTGGACGGGAGAGCAAAAATAATATTGAGGAAATTAGGCCTTGAATTCTCTGAGGAAAATATAATACTAGGGACTAAACTAATAGAATCATGTTCGGGAAAAACAAAGAATTTCGAAGAATTTACCGAAAATGCAAAAAAAGAAATACTAGCCCATGAGAAACAATGGGATAATGGCGAAAGTATACTTAGCGAATCTTGAAATTTTCTAATTGAAACTTTAAATCGCTAGCACTTAATTAATAGCACTAATTTACGGAACCTTTTAGTCCTGCGCCAGCTTTAAATTTTGGAACATTTGCAGCTGCGACTTTGATAGTTTCTCCTGTCCTTGGATTTCTTCCGTCTCTTGCTGCTCTTTTTGAAACACTGAAAGTTCCAAATCCAGTTAGAGTCACCTTGTCACCGCTTTTTAAAGCTTTGGTTACTGATGATACGAATGCGTCTACTACAGAACCAGCCTGAGATTTACTCATGTCAGCTTCACTTGCGATTGCATCTACTAGGTCGCCTTTATTCATTTTTCTCTCCACAAATTAATAAACCATGGGCGATTAAACTTGTTTAAATTATTAGGCGGAATATAAAAGAAACAAAAAAACAGGGCGGGTACAAAAGAATACTAGCAATTAGCATGGATAAATGCAAATCAAATTTTGCGTATCCTAAGTTATATCGTGATATTGAGAAAAAAACAATTTTATTTGATTTGTTTTTTTCGAATACTATCAAACAACTCTTTATCGAAAAAAGAGTCGATCTTTAGCTTAAATTCTTTTTCTCCAGGATAATTCGTATTATTTAAGAAACTATTCTTTTTCTTCGATAAAAATACACGGTCAAATAATTTATGAATTGTGTATGCAAGTATATGTGGATTGGTTTTATCTTGTATTTTATCGAAATTGATGTTTATTTTTGTGAAATTATTTTTTATCTCAACGGATTCTTCAATAGTATTTCTTATAAAATATCCCCCTTGGTTTAAAAAAGTAGAGATATTTTTTTCTGAGATAGATTCATATTGATCGATAAGGAAGAGAATATCGTATTTCTTCGGTATTTGAAGGTCAACAATAGATTGATCGCTAATTCTTGTGACTGCTTTATCTAGTAAACCATTAGGAGATGGCCAGCCTAATGTTCTTGTTTGAGTATAAAAACCGTTTTCGATTAAAACTTCGGAAAATATTTTTAATGTTTCTATAAATAAATTTTTTCCGTTACTTTGTCTTTTCCCTAGTATACATACGGTGTATTTACTCATTTTATGTTTTTCTTTCTGAAATTAATCTGTTGTAAAATACATTTTTAGTTCTATTGCAAGTTGACATGGTAATTTTGGTTTAGCAATACTTGCTTTTTAGTTTTCCTTTTATTGGAGTGTAACTTGAGTAAACGTTTTTCATTATACACCTATGGGTGTCAAATGAATAAATATGATTCTGAAACCATATCAGGATATCTTGAGAAAGAAGGTTATCAACCTTCAGAGGAAGTCGGAGATTCTGATCTCGTTATTGTAAATACATGTTCTATCCGTGAAAAAGCCGAAGATAAAGTTTACAGTCAGATTGGTAGGTTGAACAAACTGAAAAAAAAGAATCCAAATTTAAAAATTGCAGTTTGTGGATGTTTTGCAAATAGAGCAGGCGAAGAAATTGCAAAAAGAGCGCAGTCAGTTGATCTGATTTTTGGGACACAAAATATTGCAAAACTTCCAGATCTTCTTGAACAAATGGAAGAAGGTAGAGTAGTAGATACCGAAGCGATAGTTCCCGATTTCACATCTCTTGAACCCATGAACAGAGAGAACGGGAAAAGTTGTTGGGTTAGTATTGCTAGAGGATGTGACAATTTCTGTACATTCTGTGTGGTACCGTATACTCGCGGTCCAGAATGGAGCAAGCCAAGTCATCTTATAGTAGAGGAAGTAGAAAAAGCAGTTGATGAAGGATTTTTAGAAGTTACTTTGTTAGGTCAAAATGTAAATTCATATGGGTTAAAGGATAATAACGAATTAAGTTTTGGTGGATTGCTTGGAAGAATAAATGAAATAAAAGGGCTTCAAAGAATTAGATTTACAACATCACATCCTCAAAATTGCGACTTGGAAATGATTGAATCAATGGCAGAGCATGAAAAAGTTTGTGAACATTTACATCTTCCTTTTCAGTCTGGTTCTAATAATATTTTGAATAAAATGGAGAGAGGTTATACTTCTGAAGAGTATCTAGAAAAAATTTCTATGTTTTATGATAAAATTCCGGAAGGAGTTCTTACTTCAGATGTTATAGTGGGATTCCCTGGAGAGACAGATAGCGATTTCGAAAAAACACTAGATGTAGTTCGTCAGTCCCGCTTTGAAGGTATTTATAGTTTCAAGTATTCTCCAAGACCCGGCACACCCGCATATGGAATGGATGATTGTCTAGTTGACAATAAAGTTATAGACGAAAGATTTGAAGAGTTAGCAAACGTTCAGAAAGAAATAACAAAAGAAAATCATGATAAACTTCTTGGAAGTGTGCAAGAGGTTTTGATTGATAAAAAATTAGAAAATAATAAAAATTTACAAGATTGTGCTTCCTGTTGTTCGGGAGTAGTAAATTCAGAAGAAGAATTTGTTTCTTATGTTGGAAAAAACAGAGGTAGTCAGCGGGTAGTCTTTCTCTCTAAGGAAAATGATCTGAAAGTAGGGCAAACAGTTAACGTGAAGATCCTACGAAGCGGAGTGCAGAGTATTCAGGGTTTTTATCCAGAACATGAAGTAGAAATGGAGTTAGTTAAATGATTGAGATGAATATTAAGGGTCTTGCGGTTGATCCATTGACGAATGTACCGATTGTAATTCTTGAAGAAAGTGATGGAGATAGAGTTTTGCCTATTTGGGTTGGACTCTTTGAGGCACATGCAATTGCAAGGGAAATGGAAAATTTCGAAACTCCTCGGCCTATGACACATGACTTATTGAAGAATTTGATTACAGAACTTAATTCCCAAGTAGACCATATATTGGTTAATGAATTAAAAGATAATACTTTTTATGCACAGATACATGTGTCGAATAACGGGACGAGTTTTATAATAGATTCAAGGCCATCCGATGCTATTGCTCTAGCTATTAGGGTCGGTTCTCCTATTTATGTAAATGAAAAAGTTTTGGATGAAGCAAAGAGTATAGATTTTGACAAACCTATCAAGCTTGATGAAAATCAAGATTTTCCAAGTGATGTGAAAGATTTGGAGTCTCCAGAATCTTCAAAAAATGAAATTGAAGAAGATAAAGATAAAATTAAGGACTGGTTGAAAAATTTAAAACCCGGAGATTTTCTGAAAGAAGATAGTTAGATATACCCGCCTAAATATCATTAGTTTTTCTGGAATCGGAGTTTGTATTGCGCCTTTATTTAGTTAGGCATGGTGAGACTGTATGGAATTTTGAAAACCGTATACAAGGGGCTTCAGATGTTCCGTTGAATGAGAAAGGAAGAGAGCAAGCCCAGAATTTAGCTATCAAACTTCAGAAAATTCAATTCTTTAAGATTTACTCTAGTCCTTTAGTGAGAGCATTAGAGACAGCGAAAATATTATCAACTTCTCAGAATCGTTCTATTTCTCAAATGGACAATTTCGCAGAATTAGATCAGGGAAAGTTGGAAGGTTTGAAGTTTCAAGAAATTCAAGAAAAGTTTTCAGATTTTTCTTCTGAATGAAGAACTGTTCCAGGTGAGGTTAGAATGCCCGGATGAGAAACTTTAGGT
>CAYWAX010000131.1:0-3490 GCA_964456425.1 uncultured Nitrospinaceae bacterium
TGGCTTCATCAAATGTAATATCGAAACTTTCTGACATATTTTGAATCACACTGTTAATACGTGGTCCGGCCGTAGCACCTGGACATATAGAATTAACTGTTATACCGAATTCTCCCAATTCAAAAGCAAGAGTTCTTGTGAATCCTATAACTGCCATTTTAGAGGAAGTATATGGTGTCCTATTGGGAAGTGGTCGTTTGCCACTCATAGAACTAACATTAATTATACGGCCGTAACTTTTTTCTTTCATTAGAGGAATCACATATTTTGAAACTAAGAACATTCCTGTCATATTCACAGAAAAACAGTCTTCCCATTCCTCCAAGGTTATATCTTCACATCGTTTTGTTGGTCCAGCAACTCCTGAATTATTAACAAGAATATCAACAGAACCTAGTTCCTTTTTTACAGTTTCTACTAAATTTATAACAGAACTTTCATTACTAACGTCTGTCTGAACTATCAATGAATTAGAGTTAAGTTCAGATGCCGTAACTTTAAGATTCTCTATGCTCCTAGAAGCTAAAACAACTGTAGCGCCATTTTCAGATAAAGCACTAGCTATCGACTTTCCGATGCCTTGACCAGCTCCAGTTACTATAGCAATTTTTTGTTCTAATTTTTTCAATTGTAAACACCTCACATCTTACAAGGTAATTATTAAATCTCTAAGCCTGAAAACCAATACGATATTTCCTCAGAAGCCGTTTCAACTGCATCCGAACCATGAGTAGAATTACGTTCTATACTTTCTCCGAAATCTTTTCTTATTGTTCCTTCATCAGCTTCATCTGGATTAGTAGAACCCATAACATTCCTCCAATGCAAAATTGCATCTTCCCTTTCAAGAGCTATTACAACTGTCTTTCCAGAAGACATATAGGTTGTGAGATCATCAAAAAAGGGTCGTTCGGAATGAACAGCATAGAATCCTTGGGCCTGTTTTTTACTCATTTCTACTAATTTTAATGCCAAAATACTGAATCCTTCCTCTTCAATCCTAGAAAGAATTTTTCCAATAAGATTCCTCTCTACAGCATCTGGTTTGATCATCGCAAATGTTTTTTGCATTATAAATCTCCAAAAATCTTAATATTAAACTCCTAAAACTTTTGCCATCGTGAGTCCCATCTCAGCAGGACTCTCAGTTACATGTATACCTGATTCTGACATTATTTTCATTTTCTCTTGTGCAGTTCCCTCACCCCCAGAAATAATTGCACCTGCATGACCCATTCTCCTGCCTGGAGGAGCTGTTTGTCCGGCTATAAATCCTACCATTGGCTTCGTGATATTTTCTTTTGCCCATAAGGCTGCATCCGGTTCTGCAGTTCCTCCTATTTCACCTATCATTATTATAGCTTCAGTATCATCATCTTTCTCAAAAAGAGTAAGAAGTTCAACATACATAGTTCCTATTATTGGATCGCCCCCTATACCCACACAAGTACTTTGGCCCAAACCTTGTTCAGTAAGCTGAGACACAACTTCGTATGTTAGTGTCCCACTTTTTGAAATAACTCCTATAGATCCTTGTTTATGTATATGTCCAGGCATAATACCCATTTTGCATCCTCCTGGAGTAATAACTCCGGGACAATTCGGACCAATTAATATAGTATCTTTATCATTCAAATATCTTTTCACATACATCATATCTTTCACTGGGATACCCTCAGTGATACAAATAACCAAAGGCAATTCTGCATCTATAGCTTCTAGTATTGCATCTGCAGCAAATGTAGGCGGGACAAAAATTAAAGAAGCGTTTGCTCCAGTCTCAGAAACTGCTTGGCCAACTGTATTAAAAACGGGAGTTCCTTCAAAAATTTCACCGCCCTTTCCCGGTGTAACTCCGGAAACAACATTTCCCCCACCAGAAGCATATTCTTTACTGTAATTCATACATTGTTTTGCATGATAACCGCCTTCACGCCCTGTAATCCCTTGCACTACAACACGGGTTTCTTTGTCAATTAAAATACTCACTATTACACCCCTTAATTTTTAAGAGCTTCTACTACTTTTTGAGCAGCGTCTGCCATTCCATTTCCCACTTTAAAATCCAGACCCGAGGACTCGAGGATATTTCTGCCTTCTTCTACATTAGTGCCTTCCATCCTTATAATAACCGGGACATTAACATTCACACTTTTGACAGCATCCACTACACCTTGAGCAAGTATATCGCAACGTAAAATACCACCAAAAACATTTATAAATACCGCTCTAACTGCTTGGTCATCCATAAGAATTCTAAAAGCATTTTCCACCATCTCACGACTAGCACCACCGCCTACATCTAAGAAATTTGCAGGGGATGAACCTGCTAACTTGATAATATCCATTGTTGCCATTGCAAGTCCGGCACCATTGACCATACAACCAACTTCACCATCTAATTTTATATAATTCAAATTAAAAGAAGATGCTTTTACTTCTAAAGGATCCTCTTCATCAGTATCTCTCATTTCTTTTACGTCTTCATGTCTAGAAAGTGCATTGTCATCAAAATTCACTTTTGCATCTAGAGCCAACAGACGATCATCTTTTGTTTGAACTAATGGATTGATTTCTACCAAAGAAGCATCCATTTCTTCATAGAATTCATAAAGATTGGTAATAAAACGCACACCATCTTTAATTAAATTGTCAGGCAAACCTAAACTATAAGCTATCTTTCTCGCAGTCGATGGCCAAATACCTAACAAAGGATCCACAGGTATTTTTAAAAGTTTTTCGGGAAATTTTTCAGCAACTTCTTCGATATCCATCCCACCCTCAGTACTAGCCATAATAGTAGGCAGACCCGTAGACCTATCTAAAACAATTCCAAGGTATAGTTCTCTAGATATATCGCTTGCTTCTTCTACCCAAACTTTTTTAACAAGTCTTCCTTCTGGGCCTGTTTGATGAGTAACAAGATTCATCCCTAATATCTCTGACGCAGTCTGTTTTGCCTCGGAAACATTATCAACTAACTTCACGCCACCACCCTTACCGCGACCTCCGGCATGTATTTGAGCTTTAACAACAACTTTTCCAGTAAGTTCTTTTGCTATTTCAGCTGCTTCTTCTGGAGTACTTGCCACTCCTCCTTTCGGAACCGAAACACCAAATTTTGCAAGAAGTTCCTTGCCCTGATATTCATGTATATTCATAAATCTTCTCCCTTATCAGGGTTAATAAAAATAACTACAGTGAAGAGGTCAACTCACGGACATGATCTGCAGATTTTTCAAACTGCTTTATCTCATGTGGTTCTAAGTCGAGTTCAATGATTTCCTCTACTCCACCTGCTCCTAACTTTATAGGTACACCCATGAAAATATCTTTCTGTCC
Organism: uncultured Nitrospinaceae bacterium; assembly: GCA_964456425.1. Taxonomy (GTDB): domain Bacteria; phylum UBA8248; class UBA8248; order UBA8248; family UBA8248; genus UBA3496. The sequence goes on from CAYWAX010000131.1 coordinate 3,343, forward strand.
ATATTCTCCTTCAAGCAATGCCGCACAAGGAAGAATTCTTTTTTTGTCCTTCAAAATAGCTTCAACCATCTCAACTATCGAGGCTCCTGGTGCATAAAAAGCACTACCTGTCTTTAAATATTCAACTATTTCTGCACCACCATCTCTT
>CAYWAX010000131.1:3500-5318 GCA_964456425.1 uncultured Nitrospinaceae bacterium
AACCAACTAGATCAGGTTTTTGTTCATCACAAGCATCCATTAATTTAGTAATTGGCACTCCAGCTACTGTGCTATACCTAGGCAAAGGAACCATACTGTCTCCATGACCACCTAGAACCAAGGCATGCACATCCTCAACAGATACATTTAGTTCCATAGCTATAAAAGAACGAAATCGTGCACTATCTAGAATACCAGCCATTCCCATAATTCTTTCTCTTGGGAACTTACAGTGTCTATGAGCTACAGTAACCATGACATCAAGTGGATTTGAGACAATAATCAAAAAGCAGTTTGGAGATTGTTCTACAATAGAATCTGTTACTGAACCTACAATATTAGCATTAGTCGAAATTAAATCATCTCTACTCATTCCTGGTTTTCTAGCAATCCCAGCAGTTACGACAACAACGTCAGAACCCTTAGTATCAGCATAATCGTTAGTTCCCACTATTGCAGAATCAAACCCCTCAACCGGAGAACTTTCAAACAAATCTAGTGCTTTTCCCTGAGGAATACCATCTACAATATCTACAAGAACAATATCGCCCAACTCATGGGAAGCAGCCCAATGGGCAGCTGTAGCTCCAACATTTCCAGCACCAACAATTGTTATTTTTGGTCTTCCTATCGACATCTCATCTCCTTAAGAATCTATTTACATATTTTTTATAATAGCCTTACCGAAATCAGAACAAGACACTTTTTTAGCGCCTTTCATTTGTCTATGAAGATCATATGTTACTGTTTTCTTTCCTATAGCTTTAGTTGTTCCAGAAACAACTAAATCAGCTGCTTTGTGCCAACCCATATATCCTAACATCATTACTGCAGACAAAATCAAACTAGACGGATTAACCATATCTTTACCAGCATATTTTGGAGCAGTTCCATGTGTTGGTTCGAAGAAATGAATTTTATCTCCAATATTAGCACCCGGAGCCATTCCAAGACCTCCAACTTGAGCCGCAACAGCATCAGATAGATAATCACCGTTAAGATTAGTACAACAGAGAACCTCATATTCTTTTGGTCTTGTAAGTACTTGCTGGAAGATATTATCAGCAATTCTATCGTTTACAAGGATTTTACCCTTTGGAAGCTTTCCGTTATATTTTTTACTCCACAACTCTTCTTCAGTAACGATATATTTTCTATATTTCCTTTTCAAGAAAGCATAACCCCAATCTTTAAAAGATCCCTCTGTATATTTTTGAACATTACCTTTATGGACTAAACAAAAATATTTCTTCTTGTTAAGAATTGCATATTCAATTGCTTTCTTAACAATTCTTTCGCTTCCATAAACAGAAATTGGTTTAACCCCTATACCACTATCCTTACGAACAGAACATCCCATCTCTTTATTCAAAAAATTGATAACTTTCTTTGCACCTTTAGAATTAAGTTCCCATTCCAAACCTGCATATACATCCTCTGTATTTTCTCTAAAAATACACATATTAACGTGACTTGGATTGACCACTGGAGAGGGTACCCCTGGATACCATAAAACAGGTCTAACACATGCGAACAAATCATTTATCTGACGGAAAGCCACATTTAAACTCCTGAATCCACCTCCAATAGGGGTATAGAGCGGGCCTTTAATTGCAAAATAGTAATGTCGAATTGCTTGCATTGTTTCTTCAGGCATTAATTCTCCATATAATTCCTCTGCATCTTCTCCTGCAAAAACTCTGAACCATTCAATACGTTTTTTACCTTTAAAAGCTTTCTCTACAGCAGCATCAACAACATCTTTCATAACTGGAGTTATATCAACTCCAATTCCATCACCTCGAACATAACAAACAA
>CAYWAX010000132.1:0-5292 GCA_964456425.1 uncultured Nitrospinaceae bacterium
GAAAAGAAACGCAATAATCTTTCTTGATTTGTTTTTTCAAACAACCAGAGATTCTAAAAAACGCTTTGCAACCACAGACCAATCAAAATTTTCTACTCGTTTCCTACCCTTGAGTTGTAAAGTCCTATGAAAATCATCATCTTTCAAAATACGAACTATAGAATCAGTAAGTCCCTGTAAATCGTTCTCTTCAACCAACAGGTCCGAGTCTCCTAAAACTTCCGGAACCGCAGAAATATTGACCGCAACAATTGGAAGACCCGCGCACATCGCCTCTAAAAATACAATACCAAATCCTTCCTGCAGACTAGGCAAACAAAAAAGACTCGCTTCTTCATACGCTTTTATTACATCTTGATTATCAGAAATTTCTCCCAAAATTTCTATATTTTCTGATAACTGGAGTTTGAAAACCTGCTCTCTCAAAATTTCTTCCATAGGACCTCCACCAATCACAAAAAGCTTTGCATTTGGTATGTGTTTCACTACATCTTTCATGGCAGAAATAAGGAAAGATGTATTCTTTCTCGGATATTGTCTAGCAACAGAAAGAATGTAGGGTGGGGATACTTTTCTATTAACTTTCTTTGTGAAAATTTCATCCCACAAACTAACTGAGATGCCAATGGGAATCACTGATAATTTTTCTTCGGACAATTTATAACATTTCATTGCAATATTTTGACTATGCAAGCTTGGCACAAAAACCTTCTTTGCCTTTGAAACATTCTTTTTCTCAAGTATAGATAAAAACCATAAGACAAACCTCGAAAAACCAGATTCATATTTTGCTTCTTCTGCGGCAATACCATTTAATAAGACATAGAAATTATTTTTCTTTTTTGGATGAAAAAAACAACCATCAATATCACAACCTATAATCGCATCATACTTTTCTTCCTTTATTCTAAAACGCAGAAAAAAATTATAAAAAAGTCTGCGCAGCAAATGGGACCGATTTTTCAGAGAAGGAGAAATAATATCAACACTACAACCAATAGAAATAAGAGCTTCAGACAATCCACGTATTGCAACAGTAGTCCCGCTTCCTCTAGACTGATCAAGGAACCAAGAATCAAGAAATGCTATTTTCAAACGTTCTTTTTTCTTCATTTTCTAATCATCAAAGAATGATCAAACAAACAAACTATCTGCCTTAGCCGCAAAGATAAAATCACTTTCCGTCAAACCATCAATTTTGTGAGTCCAAACTACTATTTTCACTTTTCCCCACGCAAGATAAATATCTGGATGATGTCCTTGTTCTTCGGCCATTTCACCTACAAGATTTGTATACTTAAGAGCGTCTTTAAAATCGTTGAAAGAGTATTCTCTCTCTAAATGATGTTCATCAACAACATTCCATTCGGAAGAAATTTCCTTGCTCAAATTTTGTAAATCTTCACCCTTCAAAGGTGGAACTCCGCCTTTACAAGGGACACATTCTTTGTTTGCTAGATCATTCAATTTATAAATCCTCCATTTTAAAATCTAAAATTAGAAACGCTACTTCACCAACCTACAGAATAAGATTCACGTCTTGGGTCTGCGGCAGACAACAAAAAACCGGTATTGTCATCTTTCATTACACAACAAACACTTCCCGCGGCTCTATCTAAACATCTCCACTTTAAAACTTTATATCCAAACTCTTCTAATAAAACACCAGACTCTTTAAAAATACTTTGTTCGATTTTAACAGACCCTGGAATATAAGCATGCGGCCAAAAAGAATTTGGGAAATTAAAAGATGCAACTCTGGGAACCTCTACAGACATTTGTAAGTCCATTCCAAACAAAACATGGTTTAGTAAAACTTGCGCCATTGCTTGTGGTTGAACATCTCCGCCAGGCGTTCCAAGAGACATATAAAACCGATTATCTTTAAAAACAAAAACAGGGTTAGGTGTAAGTCTAGGTCTCTTAAACGGTGCAACTGCACTCGGATGATCTGGTTCTAACCAACTCTGAGACCCACGAGAGGATATCGTAGCACCAATGCCAGGAACAAAAGGCATATCTCCAGCAGAATCTGAAGGAGTTGCAGAAAACACATTTCCGGAAGAATCAATAACAGTACAAAAAGATGTATCTGATTGAAATTTACCTTCAATTTCTTCTGGTGTTGAAAAATTTATTTTTTTCCCTTCAGAAGTATTATTAAAACTCCAAGGATTTCCTGGATCTGGAATTTTTCCGAAACAATTTTGAAGAGAAACTTCTTTAGCACGAAAAGACGCATATTCTTTAGATAAAAGCCCATTCAGTGGGACATCAACAAATTCGGGATCTCCTATAAAAGCCTCTCTATCTGCAAACGCAAGATCAAAAGAGGAAAAAAGCTTATGGATATATTCTGTAGAATTATGCGAATTTTCAGAAAGATTAAGATTTTCTATAATATTCATTATAAGTGGAAATACGGGTCCTTGAGACCATGGACCGCATGAAAATATTTCATACTCTTGAAATTTTGTTCTTGAGACTTCCTCTTCCTGCACATGAAAATTATTTAAGTCAGAAAGACTTAATAGCCCACCATTTTCTTCAACAAAATCTATTATTTCCTTAGCTATTTCACCAGAATAAATCTCATCTCTCGCTGCTCTAATTCCTGATTCTCTAGAGGAACTCGAAAAATTTTCTTCCTTCCTAATCATTCTTTTGAATGTTTTTGCAAGATCCTTATTAAAAACTCTACTTCCTACAGAAATGACTTTATCCTTTGAGAAAAAAAGAGCTCGTGTTTCATCCCATCTTAAAAAATCTTCTATTGAAGCTAAAATATGATTATGCATTAAATGGTACATTGCAAATCCCTGTTCAGCGATCACTATTGCGTCTTGTGCCACTTGAGAAAATTTCATTGTCCCATAGTGCTCAAGTGCATATAACCAAGAATCTGGAGCAGCCGGAACAACAGCTCTGGAGACTCCTGAAGGGATTTCTCCACTACAATTATCCTTGAACCATTGAATAGATGCCTTTTGGGGCCAGCGACCTACTCCACTAATAGAAATCGTTCTATTTTCCTTTGCTAAATGAATCATAATTGGAGCAACACCAAGAAATGAAATGAAATCACTTTGCAAGACACAAAGACAAAGACCCGTAGCTACACCAGCATCAATGGCATTTCCACCTTTTTCTAAGATGCGTAACCCCGCCTGACTTGCCAGATGATGACCTGCAGATACCATCGCTTCTCTGGCAAACAGTTGTGGTCGATGTGAAATATACTCCCGACCATCTTTTGTGTTGTATACGAAGGCCAAAACATTATCCTATATTCTAGAAAATTAGATATCAGAAGGGTTCTCAACATGTGCTGAAGTATGTGCTTTAATTTCTCTGCTAGGTTTTCCCCCTTCAATATTTTCCCCAGTTGGTAACCACGCACAAATTAGAGCTTCATTTGTCCAAACAGTATTGTATTCTGCGGGGATAAAAAATTCACTAAAAATAAAATCTTCTTTCCCAGTATTTTCAAGATAGTGACGTTCTTTATCAAAGTGATAGATTATATCTCCGGCACGTACCTTATGAGGAGTTTCATTGGAATACTGTGTTCCCTCACCCTGAATTACATACATGAAATGTTCTGTTCCTTCATGATGATGATTCGAAGCTACTGTTCCTGGAGGATATATAATCATTTCTCCTTTAATCGCTTTTGTGCCAAACAAACTAGGAGTTACCAAGTAAACTCTTTTCCTAGCATCATGCTCAGAATTTAGAACTGGTTCCTGCTTCCAATTAACACATTTAAACTTAAGTTCTTTCTCTAAAATATCCGCATCAAATCGTTTTATCTTTGGGACTCTAAAACATAATATTTCTAAGCCATCTTCTGAGAAAATTTCTCCTTCAAATCCGGGTGGGAAAAAAAGCACATGAGAATTATCAATATTTTGTTCTGAAATTGAAGAAGAACTAAGAATTCCTTGTCCACTTAGAATTTGCATACCAATTAAATCTTCATTAGAGACAACAATTTTTTCTTTCGCAGAATTTTCTAAAATCAAACGTTCAACTACAACATGATCGCTTCCTGTAGTCTCATTATCGAGAAGTATTTGATGTTTGCTCAACTCACTCAGACTTTTAAAATCAACTGAATCTTGATTGATAATCGTTGGCATCCTGCCCTCCTAATGTACTAGAATGAGAAATCTTTATTAAAAAATTTATACTCAGTTCAATCTTAATTTAAAAAAGGAACAAAATAAATATTTGCCTGCACATTTAGTTAGATTATTTTTTATCGTTCCAAAGAAATTTAATGGAGAAAAGTACTTAAAATGAATATAAATAATCAATCGACAGAACTACCTTTTGCTCCAAGTGAGAACCCCTTTGTAGTTGAACACGGAGGATTTTACAGAAGATGGTTTTCCATGATTGATGATATCGAAATCTTAAAAAAAACTGTCGCTTCCTTGGAAGGAACCACAGATAATAATTGGGTCCCACTTTGGAGTGCAGTTGGAAAACAATATGAAGATGAGGCTGAATCATTCCTAGAAAAAGGAAACCTGAATGAAGGAAAAAAAAAATTACTACAGGCAAAGTCATTTTATAGTATCTCGCGATTTCCTGCTCCTTTAACTGAGTTAAAACGAAAAGCAAATGAAGACTGTATTAGAACCTACTTAAGATATTGTCAATTTCTCGACCCGCCACTTGAAATAGTAGAAGTGGAATGTGCTGGACAGACTATAACTTCACATTTTAGAGCTCCAAAGGATGCAGATCAGAAAAATCCAGTTCCTGCTGTTTTAATTATGTGCGGTGGAGATATGTTCAAAGAAGACCGTGGATGGGCTAGTGAAATGGCTCTTGAACAAGGCCTTGCCTCTCTAGTAATGGACGGTCCCGGAACAGGAGAGAATCCTTTTCCTTACGAACCTTCATCAGTTAAAGCATGGATGTCTGCAATCGACTATCTTGCTAAAAGACCAGAAGTAGATGCAGATAGAATCGGGGCATTTGGAATCAGTAGAGGAGGACATTCCGTACTTCTCCTTGCAGGCAATGATCCTGGTCGCGTAAAAGCTGCTGTTGCAAACGCTGGACACCCATTTGGATATAAAATGACTCAGGATGAAATGAGTAATTTTATTGAAAATAGAAATAAAAGAGCAACTTATAATTTTGGGAAACCAGACGACGGACCATCTTTCACAGAAACTACACAAGAAAAAGAAGAACAAAATTTTAAAAAATGGGCCCTCAGTGAACTTGGATTGATAGATAAAAAACGTTGGTTGTTATTTCAAGCCAAGCAGAAAG
>CAYWAX010000133.1:0-5243 GCA_964456425.1 uncultured Nitrospinaceae bacterium
CAGTTTCATCGAATCATCTCTTTTTCATGAAATCAATTTTTTGGTGATGTAAGACTTATGTTGCATTTTGAATTTCTTGTGTAGTTAGAAATTGATAACACATGAATTTTGCATTTTCTGGAAGAACAACAACTTCCATTTCATAATCAAATGTATTTAAAGCGAATATAATATCTTCTCTTTTGATTGTATAAGTTGCAACAACTGCACGGACACTTACTCTATCTCTATATTCTGAATCATAATTATTTTCAGTCTCTTTAAGATAACGATCTATATCTTCTGCACAATGTACTATAGGTTTTGATATTGGATGATCAGGATTATCATCTACAAATTTAAAGAACTCACACGCAGTATAATTTTCAATTGGAAAATCTTTTATCTTTTCTATAATTTGTTCTTCCGACATTTTTGTCTCTATTTTCAAATGTTCCATATTACTTCTAATCCTCTCGGCAAATTCTCCTTCTGTTGGATCATTTGGATCATTTAAATGTATCAAACCTTTTGCGTAATCATATACAATTCTAGAATCAATCCATTGAGTTGCAGATTTTTTTGCAACCTTTTTATTCAGAAAATATCCGAATCCCTTTCCTACTTGTTGCATATAGTATTTTGGATCGTTCTTATCATCACTTGATCTTATTCGTTCTCCATTTGCGGTTCTGCAAAGAAACCCACGATAGACTTTTATTTCATCTTTAAATTGATCTGTTGTTTTTGTAATAATCATTCTTTGATCATTTTGTATCATCCAATCTACGTGTTGCATTCTCGTATTTAACGGAATAGTCATTCTATCCTTAACTTTCAGAGCATCTCTTATTTCATCTCTATAATAAGTATTGAAATTATCTGAATAATAAAACCATCCAAAAATTTTCCAAAAAAGAGTAGTAGAAAAATCTTCCTGTCGTTTCCAAAATTCGTGATATAGAAGTCGTTTCTGTGTGGAGGCATTTTCATTAAATTCGATATACGCAAAAAAAGGAATTAGAGTTTCTCTGATATTGTTATTTGATGGGTTTTTATTACATTTGTTAATCAAATCATCTATGATTTTTCCTGCATCCATTTCTTCCTTATATCTACTCAGTTCAATTGGTGAGGGCATATTCATTTCGTGTATTTTTTTCATCATTTTAGCTTCCATAACGTAAGACATAATATTCTCCTCACTTAGATCCCTATCTAAATCCACCTTCCGCACTTTGTGTTGTAACGACGTACAGTGCAAACACGATTTTGAACACGTTAAAACACGTTCTCAAAGAGAATATGGCGGAATCATTATTAAAACTGCTAACAATTTAAAATTAACTAACTTAATCCTCTTAAACTAGTATAATTAAGTATTATTATCAAAAAATTTAGAAAAAGGGATTATAATGGATACTCAAAAAAGATCATTTATAAAAACATTAACTTGGCGTTCTTTTGTTTTTTTATATTGGGCAATTTTTGGTTATATAGCTACAGGTAGCATTAAAAACGCAGGAATTTTCGGTCTGGGATCAATAATCCCATCTTTTTTTTATTACTTACACGAACGAATATGGAACAGTATATCTTGGGGAAGAAATTGAAATAGTTCTAACCAAAACTTAGGAATCTTTAAAAAGACTTATCCTATTTTACAGGATATCAACTAGTACTTCCTAACCATTCATTTGCTATTTTTCTCACTTCTTTTTCTCTTTCTGATCTAGCAAGAATAATTTTTTCTGGAGGTTTCTGTCCTGTCCTTGCATTTCTCCAACAGTGATAGCGTATATTTATTGGATACTGCTCTAAGTTCATATCTTCATAAAATGAATCTGGAATTTCTCTTGGATTGTGAGCATCCATTCGATCTTTTTCGTAAATTGCAGAACGGTTAAAAATTTTCCAACGTCCATCCCTTTTCTCAACTTGATCCAAATACTTACTCCAAGTGTGAAAATCAAAAGCATATCCATCTAGCATCCTTCGTGAATGAAGAATCACATCATATTCAATAATAGCCCTATTTCCATTTAAACGAATACGTTGGTTTGCATTTACATGTTTAGTAAACTCTCCGGGAAGTCGTTTCGCCATCATTTCTGTAGACCTTTCAATAAACTCATCTACAGGACCAGAATGCCAGCTCACTGTAACCGTACCATCTGAATGATAACAATCTCTTAAAGTACTCCAATCAGAGGTATCCCTTGAATAACAAGCGGCAGAAACAACTTCAGCTATCTCAAATTTATCTAACATTGCCTGTAATTTTTCATCATTACTCATCTTTTATTCCCCCTCAAATTCTTCGTAATTCGGACACCTAAAAAATATAAGTCATTCTATCCATTTTTTTCTTCTAAAATTTCATCATAGACTCTTTCTAATCCTGCCTGAAAAGTCTCTTTCCTCTGTTGAAGCCAATACTCTCCTCTTGTTGCATCTGCGTGAAAATATTTATCAAAAGAAGTATGTATAATGGCAGCCTCTTTATCGATACCTTCACTTATAATTTTTTCCATTCCTCCTAGGATATCAGAAAGCTTTCCTCTTAATTCAATAGCCACTTCTTTTCCACAAATTTCTCCGTGTCCTGGTACAATCGTGTCTATAGATAAACTTTCAACCCATTCTAGCGCTCTAATCCACTCCCCGACATTTGCATCTCTCATCCCTGCAGAGGGTCCATTAATAACAACATCTCCAGAAAAAAGAACTCCTTCTTCCGGAACAAAAACTGAGGAACAAGCAGGAGAATGTCCGCCTTTCCTAAATATTTCAAATGTTAAAGGAGATAAATGAAGAATCATGCTTTCCTCAAAACACACTTGGGGGAGACAAGGGGGAGCATTTATGATTGCATCTGCCTCTTCAACATGTCCAAGATCTTTCAAAGTTTCAACAAAAATCTCTTTTGAAAAAGCATTATCCCCTTTTGAGGCTTCTTGATATACAAACTCAGGAGCAAAAAAAGTAACTTTGTCCTCAATAAAATGTGCTCCTGTTGTATGATCTCCATGATAGTCTGTAGCAATCAAATATTTAATGCCTTCCGGACTTAATTTACGAATTTCATCCTGCCAGTGTTTTGAATCACTTGGACGAACTGGACAATCTAGAAGAACAATACCCTCCTCTGTTACAGCTGCTCCTACATTTGCCCAATCGTATTTTGTTTCTGCATATAAGTGTTCGCTAAGGTTATGCAAAATTATCTCCTTTTCTACTTATTAATCTAAACCATACTTTAAAAAAATTTGCGCCCCCAACAGAAGAGGGCGCAAATCAAACATTCCTTTTACAAATCAAAAAATACTACTTCTCTAAGTAAGCTTTGCGCCAATAAATTCTCTCTCCAGGATGAAGAATCACACCTTTCAGTTTCTTTGATTTACCGACTAACATAACTTCTTGTTTAAAGAAAACATGAGGAGGATCTTCAATAAGCAATTTAGCAGCCTTTTTATAAAGTGCTTTTCGTTGTGCAGGATCTGTAATTTGTCTTGCTTTCTCTACAAGAGTCTCATAAGGAGGATTTTTGTATCGAGAATAATTTCCACTTTTTCCGTGAGTGTTAGAATGGAATTTTTGATACATGACCATATCTGCATCACCGGTAGAAGCACCCCAACCATAGAGATACATTGGTGCTTTTCCTTTTCTTACCGACGGAGCTACTAAACCCCAAGAACCAGTACGTAATTTAGCTCTTATACCGACTTTGGTAAGCTGAGCCTGAATAGCTTCGGCTGCAGTTTTATCCATGGTATATCTTCCTGTTGGATGCCAAAAAGTTGTCTCAAACCCGTTCGGATATCCAGCTTTTTTTAAAAGTTCTTTTGCTTTTTTAGGATTATAGCTATACCCCATTTTCTCAAAATCAGGGTCATAACCCCAAACTTTTGGTCCAAATGGTCCTCGGATTGGAGTACCTACACCAAGCATCACTTTCTCGATAATAGTTTTTGTATCTACTGCATAATTCATGGCTTGTCTTACAAGCTTATTATCGAAAGGTTTATGAAGCATGCTCATCCCAATGAAAATAATTCTAAACAAGGGTGATTTCACAACATCAACATTGGGATCCTTCGCAACTTCGGTTAACTGAGCTGGAGGTAGAAACATAGCAAGCTGTGCTTGACCAGAACGCAACTGTAAAACTCTGGTTGTTGCTTCCGGAACTAAACGAAATTCTAAAATATCAATTTTAGGTTTTCCATCCCAGTAATTTGGATTTGCGCGAACACGAATATATTCGCCTGGAACCCATTTATCAAAGACAAAAGGACCTGTTCCCACTGGATTCCTTCTGAACTTTTTTCCATATTTTTTTATTGCTGTAGGACTGCCAATTGCTCCAACTGGCGTAGATAGATTCAAAAGAATAGGCGCATAAGGGAACTTTAATTTCATCTCTACTGTATGATCATCAATTACTGTAATTTCTTTGATCATTTTTATCCATTTACGGAGTCGGGCTCTCTTATGACCTCTAGTTCTATCTAAACTAAACTTTACGGCATCCGCATTGAAAGGAGTGCCATCATGAAACTTCACGCCTTTTCTGAGTTTAAAAACTATAGTTTTTGAATCTTTAAACTTCCATGATGTTGCCAGACGTCCTTCTATCTTTCCATCGGTACGATGATAAGTTAAAGAATCATATAAATTTGTCTGCATGTTTAAATCCGCTGAACCTGCAGGATGGAGGGCATTATCTAGACTTTTCGGTTCTGCTCCATGAACAAAAACTACCTTACTTGCTGCAAAGGAAAAACTAGAAAAAAGAAAAACAGATAATACGAATATACAAAACTTCAAGAACAGTTTTTTAGAACATTGCAAACTTTCCATTCGCGTCCTCCTTAAAAGATATAAATGAGAAACTGCGTAATAAAATAGATACGCAAAATTGCACCAAATCAGCTGAATCAGAAATTAGACCTGAACGACTGTTGTTTTAAAGTAGGTTATTTAATATAACATTTGTATTATCTTTATAACTAAAATGCAAACCGAATATTGAATCTACTTCTTATTCCTCCAAAACTTGGGACAGGTAAGTGTTTGAATATATCGCAAAAAGATTATTGTTATTAGTACCCGTTCTTTTGGGCGTGTCACTAGTAATTTTTCTCTCAATTCGTTTGGTGCCAGGCGATCCAGCAGAGGCACTTGCAGGTGAATTTGCAGACGAAGAATACATCGCAGAAATAAGAAGAATATATCATTTAGATAAACCGATTCAT
>CAYWAX010000134.1:0-5223 GCA_964456425.1 uncultured Nitrospinaceae bacterium
CTTGAACGAATCAAAAACGGGCTTTTATCCGTAGTATTTGGTCAATTTATTCTTACCGCAGGAAATTTTATCTTAGTACCGATTTTTCTTATCTACTGGACTCCTACAAAATATGGAGAATGGTTAACTATGTATTCACTTGCTGCATATATAGCTGCCCTTGACCCTGGAATCAGATTAGCTATCGTCAATAAAATGACTCAATTATATTCTATAAATGACCTTAAACAGTATCGTCTTTTTCTTCATTCATCTATTTTTTTATTTATACTGATCTCATTTACAGGAACATTAATTTTAATTCCAACTATCTACTTTCTTCCACTTAATAAATTATTTGGATTTATTGAAATAAACTCTTCACAAACAAAATGGGTTATTTTCTTTCTATCGTTACAAGCACTATGGGTACTTCCTGCAGGATTAATTACAGCGGTCTACAGAACTAATGGAAATTTTTCAACATCTCAATGGTTGGCCAATATAAGACAATTCATATCCCTAGCTTTAATCCCAATAATATTATATCTGGGAGGTGGTATTATATTAGCGGCTTTTAGCCAAATCGTTTCTGTTTTTGTTGTTTTCTGGGCCTTATGGGACATCAAAAAAAGATTTCCTGAATTGTCTCCTGGATTCGAAAGCGTGTCATTAAAGAACCTAACTCAAATCATTCCTTACGGATTCTATTTTTTTCTTTTAGATATCGGTTTAATTCTGCTACATCAGGGTAGTGTAATAATCATATCCATAAAATTAGGTGGTGCACTTGTAGCTCTTTATGTAATAAGTAGAACTTTATCTAATTTAATACGAATCTTCACAAGAAATTTCCTATCTCCATTGTGGCCAGAACTTACGGCAATGGAGGTATTGAATGAAACAGAGAAACTTGTTTCTACTCATAGGTTGACTATTTTCATTTCCACTGCTGTATCAATTGTAATAGCTTCTACAATGTGGTTCGAAGGACCAAAATTCATCTCTTTTTGGACTAACGGAAAAATTATTCCAGATCCAACTCTTTTGAGATTATTGCTAGTCTATTTAGTTTTACAAACCCCGTGGATGTCAAGTTCACTAGTACTAAAGGCTGCTAATAAACACAAAGAGATCGCATGGCTTCAATTCTCATCCACTATTATAGGATTATCTTCGTCAATTTTGTTAATAGAATATTATTCATTAACCGGTTTAGTTATTGGATTAATAATTGGAGAATTTGTTTGTTGTTACTTCTGGATTATTAAAAAAACATGTGCATTAACTAAAGAAAGCTTTAAGAAATTAATTTGCCAAATTTGGGGGATCTTAATTCTTCTTTCTGTGACGTCTATTTTATTTTCTTGGATAATTAAAACCTATATTGACTTCAATGTCTTTCTCCAACTAGCAATTATCCTTTTTATTACTATAACGAATGCGAGTTTTCTTACTTATAAAATTTGTTTTAATACAAAAGAAAAAGATACAATTAAAAATATTTTTGGTCATTTCTTATTCAAAAATCAATAACGATGTTTAAGTCAAAACAAAAAAATGGGAAAATATTGCATAAAGAATTGTTCACTTTAAACCAAGAATGTCATATCAAAAAAGTTTCAAATAGTTCTAAAAATCATTTTTTTGGATTCCACGATCTTTGCCCATGGGATGAGGATGAGGAATTCATTCTTGCTATTCAAACAGACTTGGTCCACAGGACTCCGACGTATTCAGACTATGCGACAATAGGAATAATTGATTTAAAAAATAACAATTCTTTCATTCCTCTTGCAGAAACTTCAGCATGGAATTTCCAACAAGGCTCAAGACAACAGTGGATTCCCATTAAAGATAAAAAGATAATTTACAATGACAGAATAAGTGGCAAACTTAAATCCATTTTACTAGACATTAACACTAAAGAAGAAAGAATTTTCAACTTTCCAATCTACTCTGTACATCCAGATGGAAATTTTGCGTTCGGAGTTAATTTCGACAGACTTCAAAAAACAGGTGGTTATGGATATTCGTCTCCTGAAAAAGATCTTAAATTCGATCACATTCCTGAAAACGATGGGATTTTTAAAATAGATTTTTCAAATGGAAAAGTTGAATTGGTAATCCCAATTTCTCAAGTAATTTCTTCAATGAAAGACAACATAGACAATACAGAAAATCATTACCTTACACATATAACATTTAATAGTAGTGGTAATAGAATTTGTTTCATTCATAGATATTGGACAAAAGATGGTGGTGCCCCAAACCGCCTTATTTCTTCTAATATAGATGGTTCTGATATGTACGTATACCCAATTACTGTTACGCACTTCAATTGGTTAAATGATAATCAGATAATAGCCTTTGGGAGAAATAGACCGTTAATGGCAAAAATTAGACAAAAAAACATATTCTCATTTCCATTATTCAAGCCTATACTGAATCTAGTTCGTAATACTAGATCACATCTTCGACAACATATTGTGGGAGAAAGATATTTTCTCTTAAATGACAAAAAGAAGGAATCACGAACACTTGGACTAGGTGTTCTAACAAATGACGGGCATCCTATGGCTTCACCAGATAAAAAGTTTTTTGTGACTGATACGTATGCAAATTCTAATCATTTCAGAGAACTAATGCTATTTAACATAGAAGAGAATCAAAAAATTAATGTCGGAAAATTCTTTTCTTTACCAAATATAACAGAAGCAATAGGAAATGATTGGGATAATAGTGCAATGAGAGCAGATCTGCATCCTAGATGGAATAGAAAAGGTTCAATGATCTGTATTGATTCTGTTCACAATGGAACTCGCCAAATATATACTATTGATGTCAGTAAACTTACAAATACTTAATTATTATTGGGGTCTTTAATAAACCATGAGAATTGTTGTCATAGGACCAGAACAAGCTGATTCATTACCTAAATGCTCCGCCGAAAATCTTAAATTATTGGGTCATGAAGTTCTTTCAGTTGACGAAAGAAAAATTTCAGGAACATCTCTTAAAAAAGATACTTCAAAAGGAAAAATTAAAAAATGGTCTATCATCAAGTTAAGAAGTATGGACTATTTAATGAAAATTTTTCCTAATATCGAGAACAGGTTTTACAATAAGATCGCCAATCGTGCAGAAAAATTCAATCCCGATCTTATACTTACGCATAGTACATGGGTGCCACCTACTCCACTCGAAAAATTAAAAAAAAATACAAAAGCTAAGATCGCCTGCTGGTTTCCTGATCATCCGGCTAACTTAGGTAGACAATACCTATTGTCTGGATGTTACGACTATTTATTCTTCAAAGATAAATATTTGGTAGAGATGGCTAATAGAATTAATTGCAATGCATTTTACCTTCCAGAATGTTGTGACCCAAGATGGCACAATAAAATTCAACTTACTGATAAAGATTTAGATTTTTATGGCTGTGATGTAACAATAGCTGGGAACATCTATCACTATAGAGCAAAAATTTTTGAAGAACTTTCAAAATTTTGTAAAATCAAAATTTGGGGACCACCTATTCCTAGGTGGCTAAATACACCCCTTAAAAAATTACATCAAAATAAAACTGTTACTGAAATAGAAAAAGCAAAAGCATTCCTCTCTGCTAAAATAGTTGTCAATACTTTTCAAGGTGAAGTAGAAGGAGTAAATCTCAGAACTTTTGAAGCCGCTGGAAGTGGAGCATTTCAAATATGCGAGTACAGAAAAGAACTTGGAGAACTCTTTCATATTGGCGAAGAAATAGAAACATTTAAGACTCTTGAGGAACTAAAAGAAAAAATTAAATTTTACTTAGAAAATCCTGAAAAAAGAAAAGAAATTGCTGAAAAAGGATATTTAAGAGCACATAAAGAACACACCTATAAAAAACGTTTATCTGAATTAATCTCAAAAATCGAAAAGGAATAATTTATTGGCACGTCTCAAGGGTTAGAAAAATGGATAAAAATAAAAAAAAAGAAATTTTATTATCGATAATTAATAAATTTGAAAAAAATAAAATCAGATATTGTTTTTTAAGAAATTACGAAAATCTTCCTGAGAAGTTTGGAAATGATATCGATATTTTAACAGATTTTTCTTCCGCTGAAAAAGTCACTCAGATTATCAAAGAAGTGACTAACCAGTATGATTGGGTTTTCAATCAAAGAGGCAAAAATCTGTACTTTATTTTACATGAAAAAGGACTAGAAACTTTAGATTTTTTTAGATTAGATATTGTTACAAAACTTCAAACAGGTGGAATAGAATACTTCTCAGCAAATAAATTCTTGCAATTTACAGAAGTGTCAAAAAATGGATTTAGGATACCTGAACAAAACATGGAATTTTTTCATATTGTTTCTCATTCTATTTTAGGACCAAATTACAACAAAAGAAAATATATCGAAGAAATAGACCAAAAGATTTCTTTTTTCAATCTCGATTGGAATAAAATAGAGATATTATTCAGGCAATTATTTAAAGATTCAACTTCCACAAAAATCATAAATCAATTAAAAAACGAAGGTGCTTCTTCAGTTTTAGAAAACAAAAAACTCTTAAAAAAAGAGTTACTTAAAAATAAGAATATGACGATGTTCCCTATCTCAGTTTTTTTAAGAAAATGGATGAGTAGGGTAAGAAGGTATATAAAACCCCCAGGCAAATTCGTCTTATTTATTGGTCCTGATGGTGCTGGGAAATCAACAACTTCATCGCAAGTAAAGCAAATATTAAACATGTACCACTACCAAAATACTCATCAACATCTTGGATTCAGACCAAGTATATTACCAACCAAAAGTGAAATAATGTTTTGGAAAAAATCTTTCCCAAAAAACGAACAAAAAGCTTCCAAAGTCGATAGCGTCACACATCTGCGTCCAAATGAAATGGGATACCTTAAATTCCTCTACTTCTCCATTGACTATTATCTCGGATATTTATTCTTAATGAGACCTATTCTTATAAAAAATGGATTTGCAATTACTGAAAGATATTTTTCTGATTATCTTGCGGGAACGAGGAAAAATCCGAAAGTAAAAGTTCCTATAAGTTTCATAAAGCTAGTCTACTTCTTTTTACCTAAACCAGATTTTGTATTCTTGCTCTACAATGATCCAGAAGCAATATTTTCTAGACGAAAAGAATTGTCAGTCGAAGAAATTAGAAATCAAATAGAAATTTACCAAAAGATTGATTTGAAAGAAAAGTTTTTCAAAAAAATCAAAACACATGATT
>CAYWAX010000135.1:0-5213 GCA_964456425.1 uncultured Nitrospinaceae bacterium
TAACCATGGTACTAAAACTTGGGCTTTTGAATTATGGGAACAAATGCAACAATCAATCCCTGACTCCGTAATAGTTCCTGTCGGTCACGGTTCATTAGTCATTGGTGCCTATAAAGGATTTAAAGAACTCATGGATGCAGGATATACAAATAAATTACCAAAAATTTATGGTATCCAGACTAAGAATTGTGCCCCACTAATTGAAATTTGGGATAAAAAACTAAATGAGATCCCTGAAATAAAATTAAATCCTACTTTAGCCGACGGAATTAGTGTAAGCAAACCTATACGATGGAGAGAAATTATTAATGCTATTCATCAAACAGACGGAGAATTATTTTCAGTTGAGGAAAATGAAATTCCATCGATTTTAAAAGTTTTTTCAAAACAAGGAGTACTTATGGAACCTACATGTACTATTCCATTTTTAGGTCTAAAAAAACTTTTGGGTTCGAATAAAATTTCTAAAAAAGATATCATTGCCATTCCAGTAACAGGTAGTGGTCTAAAAACATCAGAGAAATTACAACAATTCTTTTAATTTCAGGAGCAGGTCATGCCAGAGGAAATAAATGCAATTCAAGTAGATCAAAACTATATTATTGAACTTGCGCAAGAACTTATTCAAATCCCTGCAGAAAATCCTCCAGGGGATTGCTCAGATATGGCAGAAAAAATACTCAAAGAACTCTCTTCAATCGGAATCAGTAATATAAAAACATATGAATATGAAAAAGGGATGCCAAATTTTATCATTCAGACCGGTGACGGAAACGATGATGCTGGTCATTTTGTGATCGGTGGACATATGGATACTGTTCCAGTTCATCCAGACGAAATCGAATCATGGAAAGTTCCTCCATTCAGTGGAAAATTAATCGGAGACGAAATATGGGGAAGAGGAGCTGCAGATATGAAAGGAGCCCTTGCATCAACAATAGGTGCCTTCAAAGCTATTCAAGAACAAAAAATTAAACTTCCAGGAAAACTTACATGGGTTTTATTATCTGACGGCGAACATGGAGATTTTTATGGAGCTCAATCTCTGGTAAACAACGGCATTCTTAAAGAATTAAATGGAGATATGGTTTTATATACAGAATCGACAAGTAATAATATCATTCGTTCTTTTAAAGGTCGTATTTTCTTCGAAATTAAAATACGTGGTAGGTCTGTCCATGTCAGTGTTCCTGAAAAAGGAATCAATGCGATAGAAAAAATGGCTAAAATTATTGATGCATTTCAGGCCGAGAGAATTGCTCCTGAACCAGATCCTTTCTTAGGACCGTGTACTCTTACCTTTCCTACAATCAAAGGTGGCTCGGCAGTCAATGTCGTCGGGGGAAGGGCTAGCGCCACTTTTGATGTAAGAATGATCCCTGGACAAACATCATCTGAAGTTAAAAAACAACTAGAAGAAATTATTAGTGAATTAAAATCAGAAGATTCTGAAATAGATGCCTCACTAGAAATCATACCCAGCGGTGCTAGAGAAGTTACAGAAATTTTAGAGGAAGAACCAGTAGTACAATTAATGAAAAGAGTGGTTCCTGCTGTCAGAGGAAGCGAGAATGAATTTCTCCCTGGAATAGAATCACCAGGGGCTCTTAGATTATTTATAGAAAATGGGATACCTGGTGTTTTCTTTGGACCTGGTGAGTTCATTTCTGAAGCACATTTGCCAAATGAAAGAGTTCCAGCAAAAAACTTAATTGATGCTGCATCGATGTTTGCGACCGCTGCAAAAGAAGTTTGCAACGGCCCCAAAATTAATTAAATTTTAATTTAATAACCTTCGTCAATTACTTCTTTTAGCTGAGTGCAACCTGCGACTAATGCAGTCATTCCGCATGGAGGAAGCATACACTCCAAAGCTTCAGTAGCCTCTTCAACTGTTGCTCCAAGTTGAAGAGCTTTTTTAAGATGATTTCGAATACCTTCTAAGTCAGAAGGATCACGAGAGGCGCTCGCAACCGCTATGAAGAGTTCTTTGTATTTTTCATGGAATGGACCTTCTTTTTTCATTATATGGTTTTTCAGTTCTTCATAGTGCTCTAAAAGATCCGGATCTATCTCACATAAAAGCTCATACGCAGGATATATAAATCCTCTTGCAGCTAACATCTTATCGTAAAGGGCTTTGCCCCTTTCACTCATAGCCATGGGTAACCTTCCATAGGACAGTAAAATTGAGAATTACACATAAGGATAGACATCATGTTCAAGAACGGTAATCTCATGTCCAGGTAAAATGTATTCTTCTTTAGAAGCGATCGAAATACATCTATCTATACTATTAATAGCATCACTCATACTGGACATTTGACCTGCTGGAACTCGACGATCTAATCCTTCTTGTATCTGAATAACGTCAGCAGCAATGACGTAAGTACCAACTTTTGTCTCAACTGCTACAGAACAGTGCCCAGGTGTATGACCAGGTGTATGGAAGTACATAACACCAGGAACTATTTCAAACTCATCTTTCCAAATAGGCTCAAAAATAATATTTTGTTGCGCATAAACAGGCCATCTCGTATTTGGATGAATCGGCGAATCATAGGGTTTTGCCTGCAAACTAACTGGGCACATAGCATATTGCAATTCTTTAGCCCAAACATATTTAACTGCGTTAGGAAAAAGGTCGCAATTCTGTGAATGATCCCAGTGTAAATGGGTTAAAATCAATATTTCAACATCTTCGCATTTCCATCCTGCTGCTTCTATCTGTCTTTTTACATCCTGCTCTGGAGTTCTAGTAGCTGGCCATGGTGCGCCGCCTCTTTCAGGATCTAAATAACTCGTATCTACTACTATCTTTTGATCAGCACCTTCAATCAAATAGATGAAAGAAGGTATATCAATTTTTGTCCCAAAATTTGTCCAATAAACCATATTAGAATAATCCGTATGGATTGTCCCACAATGTAAAGGTCTTATACTCAGCTCAGCCATTCTATTTTCCTTTTCTATTTAAGGTTAATTTTTAAACATTTGTACTTCTTGAAAATTTAACAACATCCATCAACTCTTCAGGACCATTAAGTGGTGCTGCATCTAGACCCAATGATATATTAATTCTATTACTAAAATTTCTATAAGAAACTGAAGCAATAATATCTAAAATATTTTCGTCACTAAAACCTGTATTTCTTAACTTATTAAGATCTTCTTCTGACATTGAATGATGGTCAAAGGTGAGTTTTTCTGCAAAAACAAGCATTACTTTATCCGAATTGTCTAAAATTGGGGAGTTATCCCTATCCATAACAACTCCAGCAACATCTGTTAAACTTACTTCATCGCCACTTTCATCACGGAAATTTTGGCCATGGTTTAAAGTTCAACCATAGCAACCACCAATGGTAGCAACATAATAAGAAATAAGTTCTTCTCTTCTTTTGCCAAGAGTAGAGTTCCCACCATGTACCGCCATATTCATAGTCTGTCTGCCATTTAAAACATTAGGCCTACGGGCCATAGTGAGTAAAAGTTTTGGTACTGCTCCTCTTTGTTCATTAATTTTTTCTAAAATTGACTTAGCCGGTTCTTCTGTTTCACCTAAACGTAATGATGACATCCACATGTAATAGAACCCTCCTGATAATTAGTCTGCAGAACTTCGAACTTCTTTCTTTTTAAAGTGAGGCATTACCTCCTTAGCAAATCTTTCTAATGATTTAATTGCATCACGTTGATTGATACCTCTAAGCAAAAAATTCATTACATGATTTATTTTAAAATCATTTTCTAGACGCTCTATATCTTCTATTACTTTTTCCGGAGGACCTATTACTCCTCCCCCTTCTATCTGCTCGCGTATAGATAGTTTATAACTCATATTCCTCTTCAAGGATTCTTTCTGTTCAATAGGCATTTCAATTGAATTAACTTCACTTCTATAATTAAGATACCAAGATTCAGCAGGTTCTATTTCTTTCCAAGCAGATTCGGGATCATCGGTTACATGAATATTATGTGCCAAAAGATATTCACAATTTTCTGGATCTTTTCCCTGACGGATAAGTCCATCCTTATATAATTGAATTTTTTCAAGATAATGCTCTGCACCTTTATGACCTGCAGAAGCCATTACGTAGAATCCATTTTCAGCCGCGAACTCATACGTTTCAGGACTAGTACCCGAAATCCATATCGGCAAAGGATCTTGCACAGGTTTGGGATAAATTGCGGTATCAATACAACTATAATACTTCCCATGAAACGTAAGAGTCTCTCCAGCAAGAAGCCTTGTCATAACTTCAATGCCTTCGTTCATCCGTTCTCTACTCTCAGAGGGATCTATATTAAATCCCTGAAATTCTTTTGGTTGAGATCCTCTTCCAATACCAAAATCAAGTCGTCCTCCACTTAAAACATCGACTAAGGCAGCTTGTTCAGCTAGACGAATTGGATTATGAAAAGGAACTATACTAATCGCTGTACCAACTCTGATTTTTTTTGTCTTCTGCGCAATTGCTAGGGCCACCATCAGAGCATCTGGACACATACCTACTCTGGAAAAGTGATGTTCAGCAACCCAAGCGGCATCAAAACCAAGCTCGTCTGCAATAACACACTGCTCCATCAGGTTGTCATACTCCTCTTGATAGGATTCACCTTCAGCGCAAGAAGGAATGAAAAAGATTGAGAATTTCATTGTAAAACTCCTAAGAAGAAATTAAGAAAAAACAGGGGGTGGATCCATAGTATAAACTTTGTCGGCTCTTATCTTATATGTAATACGAATTTGGTCCTTTTGTTTATTTGGGTAGGAATCCATCCCAAGATATTTTTTTGCAAGTAAATCTACATGGTCATCTGCACCAATCTCAGTTATTTCTACTACGCTTCCTTGAATACCCATCCACAAAAAAGCATTTTCAGGATCAACTATTGCTACAGAAACTTTTTCATTTCTCCTCATATTTTTATCTTTAATTCTTCCCTTTGCAGAATTAACTAATATAAAATTATCATCCACACTAAACCAAAGTGGAGATACCTGTGGAGAGCCATCTTTCATGGTAGTAGCCAAAAAGAGCAAAGCTTTTGAATTAAGAAGATGTATATGAGAATCTGGCACCTGTTCAAGTAATGAAGACAATATAAAAACCCTTTTTATTATAAAAAAATCCCAAACAATTTGATGATTACTACCATATGCAATAAAGTAGATTTATTCAAATATGCAAAAAGAAATAATCTATATA
>CAYWAX010000136.1:0-5186 GCA_964456425.1 uncultured Nitrospinaceae bacterium
AAAAGGCAAAAAAGGGGTTATACAAGATGGTACCTTGGGGATACGTATAATCTTTCTATTGGACAGGGATTTCTTCAGATGACCCCAATCCAAGTTGCGAGTTTAACCTCTTCTATTGCAAACGGCGGGAAAATTTATGAGCCCTATATAGTAGAAAAGATTAATAGTACAGATGGAAAAGAAATTTTCCGTCAAAAATCCCTGCTGAGAAAGAGAATCCTCGACAAAAATCAATCCTTAGAAAAAGTAAGAACATTTCTAAAAGAAACCGTAAATGGCGAAAAAGGCACTGGCAAAAAAGCTAAATCCAATCTTTTCACTATTTCTGGCAAAACGGGAACAGCCCAAGCGGCTAAATTAGTTAAATCATCAATAAATACCGTTTCCGAAGAAAGGAAAAGAATGGCAAGAGACCATAGCTGGTTTATTGCATTTGCTCCCTACAAGAAACCTGAAATTGCACTGGTAATTTTTGCAGAACATACAGATCTACCTGGTTCTCATTTTGCACCTATGGCAAAAGAAATTATTGAATTTTTCATTCAGGGGAAAAAAGGAATCCGGATTGTTAAATAGAAAAAAACCCTTTCAAAATAATTCAGTCATCAATTCGCTAATTTCACGAATTGATTTAACACTTGTTATCACGATGATTTGTCTTTGCATAATTAGTGTTTTTATGATTTATAGCGCTACTTATCTCGATCAAAATACTCTTATAAAAGGGTTATGGAAAAAACAGTTACTATTTTTTCTTATTGGCCTTTTACTTTTGCTCATTGCACTTTCAATTAATTACAGACATTTCGTTAATTTATCACTTTTTTTCTACATAATAGTTTTAACTCTTTTGCTTACAGTATATTTTTCAGGAGAGACAGTTTACGGATCAAAACGTTGGCTATCATTCGGATCATTGAGAATTCAACCTTCAGAAATTGCAAAAATATCGATAATTTTAATTTATGCTTTTTTTCTTGGTACATTCGAAAGATCATATGTCTTATCTTGGAAGATTATTCTATACCCTACTCTGTTTTTAATACCTCTCGTGATTCTTGTCTACAAACAACCTGACCTTGGAACATCAATTGTAATTTTACTCATAGCTATAATTATCTTACTTTCAATAGGTGTAACAAGAAGATTGTTTTTGAGCTTTTTACTTACAGGATTGGCAAGCGTCCCACTTTCTTGGTATTTCCTACTTAAGCCATACCAGAAACAAAGAATCTTAACTTTGTTTTTTCCTGAAACTGGGTCACTGGGGACACAATGGCAAAGCAAACAAAGTATGATTGCAATAGGGAGTGGTCAATTTTGGGGAAAAGGAACTCTTGAAGGAACACAGAGCAGTCTTCAGTTTCTACCCGAAAAACATTCAGACTTTATTTTCTCTGTAATATGTGAAGAACATGGATTCGTAGGAGCAATCATTGTTCTATTACTACTCTCAATTTTAGTACAAAGATGTTTTAGCATTTCTAGAAAAACAACGGACGAACATGGAAAAATACTCGCTCTAGGTATTGCGATTTTATTTTCGTTGCAAATAGTATTTAATATAGGAATGACTATTGGTATCTTTCCGATAGTCGGAATAACCCTCCCATTAATTAGTTATGGAGGAAGTTCATTGATAACTTCAATGATAGCAATAGGTTTAGTTATGAATGTAGATTTAAGAAGACGAAGATTTTAAAAAGATAGGAATTTATTATGGAATCAAAAATTATAGTCAATGCAGAAAATTTCGAAACAAGAGTTGCCATTACAGAAAATGGGGTTCTAGCAGAATTTTTTATTGAAAGAGAAACTGAGAAAAGCATTGTAGGGAATATTTACAAAGGAATTATTAAAAAAGTATTACCCGGAATGCAAGCCGCGTTCGTAGATATTGGAATAAATAAAGCTGGGTTTCTTCACGCAAATGATATTTGCCCAATTATTGAGTTAGAAAATGAAGATAAAGCGGAATTAGAAGATTTCGATGAAAACGATTTGCTTGATCTTTATGGCAATGAGGATGAATTCGATAATTATACTCCAAAAAGAACAGACCAAAAATTCAAGAAAAAAAGAAAGAAAAATAGTTCTAAAATTGAACATCTTATTAAAGAAGGACAGGAGATTCTCGTTCAAGTCAGCAGAGAACCTTTCGGTACAAAGGGACCAAGATTAACAAATTACATTTCTCTTCCAGGATATTATGTTGTTTTTATGCCTACTGTTAACCAAATTGGAATAAGTAGAAGAATAGAAAACATATCTGAACGTCAAAGGCTCAAAAAACTTATTAAAGAAAATAAGAAAAAAGGTTCTGGGTATATCATAAGAACCGCAAGCGAAAATGTTTTAGAAGAAGACTTAAATGCAAATATACAATTTTTAAATACGTTATGGGACAATATACTGTCAGAAAACAAAATAGTTTCAGCACCAGGAGTAGTTCATGAAAACCTTTCAATTCTTGAACGTACAATAAGAGATTTTTTTAATTCACAAATCGACAGTATGATTATAGATAGTGATTCAGACTATGAAAGATGTAAAGGATTTCTTTCTCAATACTATAATCACTTATTACCTAAATTAATTAAATACCAAGATGGGAAACCTATCTTTGATTTTTACGGTATAGAGCATCAAGTTGATAGAATGTTAGACCAAAGAGTTTGGTTGAAAAGTGGCGGATTCTTAGTCATAGATCAAACTGAAGCCTTAACAACCATTGATGTCAATACAGGAAGATTTGTTGGAAAGCGAAATC
This sequence comes from uncultured Nitrospinaceae bacterium, assembly GCA_964456425.1. Lineage (GTDB taxonomy): Bacteria > UBA8248 > UBA8248 > UBA8248 > UBA8248 > UBA3496. The sequence continues at coordinate 2,771 of CAYWAX010000136.1, forward strand.
CAGAAGAGACCATTATACAAACTAATCTAGAAGCAGTCCATGAAGTGGTCGCACAACTTCGACTTAGGAATATTGGCGGCATCATCATTGTTGACTTTATAGACATGGAAAAAGAAAAAAACAAAAACAAAGTTTACAATGCTTTCAATGAAGAGTTAAAAAAAGATCGTTCAAGAACAAGCATTTTAAAAATAAGCGACATTGGACTAGTTGAGATGACCAGAAAAAGAGTGAGAGATAATATACAAAAAACTCTTTGCGAGGGTTGTCCTTATTGTGAAGGTAGAGGACATGTGAAGTCCACGACAACAATTTGTTACGATATTCTGAGAGATATAAAAAGAATTAATTATGGGAATACAGATATCAAAACAGTAAAATTAACTACTCATCCAGAAGTAGCAGGTCGATTACTAGAAGAGGACAAAATCCATCTGGATGACATAGAGAACAAACTTCAATTAGAACTTGTAATTAAGACAGACGATGAGTTACATTTGGAGGCTTATGAAATTGAAGCCTTATAAATTAAAGAATGCTGACTAAAAAATATATAAAGAACATATGACTGAAATTAAAAAAGAAAAGAAAAAACTTCTTATTGTCGAATCCCCCACAAAAGTGAGGACACTCGAGAAATTCTTATCAAAAGAATATAAAATTCTAGCGTCTAGAGGTCACTTAAGAGACCTTCTAAAAACAGGCGAAAGAAATATGGGTATCGACATAGAAAATGGTTTCAAGGCACACTATGGCCCTATAGATTCTAAGAAAAAAACTATATCTGAACTTAAAAAAGCTGCAGCAACTGCTGATGAAATTTTCCTCGCGACTGACCCAGATCGTGAAGGAGAAGCTATAGCTTGGCACATAAGACAAATTATAGAAAAGAAAAAAGAAGAAAGACCTATATATAGAATATCCTTTAATGAAATAACTAAAAATGCTGTTCTTAATTCATTGTCTATGCCTGGTGAAATTGATAAGAAAAAAGTAGATGCTCAAGAAACAAGAAGGAAGCTTGATAGAATAGTTGGTTTCAAACTATCAGGAGAAATACTTTGGTCATTGGTTGCTTTTGGTCTAAGTGCAGGAAGAGTTCAATCGGTTGCCTTAAAACTCATTTGTGAGCGTGAAAAAGAAAGAAACGAATTTCAATCTTTAGAATATTGGGAAATAATCACACTCTTAGAAAAGTTAGACCAATCAATCACATTTAAGGCAAAACTACACAAGATTTCGGGAGAACTAGTAGAACAAAAGAAAAAGAATAAATTCTTGATAACCAGCGAAGAAGAATCAAATAATTTAAAAAAAATAATAGAAAATTCAGCTTTAGAAATAGAAAAAGTAGAAAAAAAAGAGAGGAGATCTCAACCCTCTCCACCATTCATTACAAGCACCTTACAAAGAGAAATCTCAACGAAACTTAGATTCTCTGCAAAAAGAACCATGTCTGTTGCCCAAAAACTCTACGAAGGAATAAATCTTGGAAAAGAGTTTGGAACAGTGGGTTTAATCACTTATATGAGAACAGACTCAGTAAGAATTGCACCTGAAGCAATAACTTCTGCAAGAGCTTTTATTCAAAATGAATTTGGCCAAGATTTTTTGCCTGATAAGCCTAACGTCTACAAAACAAAACAATCTGCACAAGATGCACACGAATCTATAAGACCTACGAATGTGGATTTAACACCTTTAAAACTAGAAACTCTTATGAAAAAAGATGAATTTGCCGTCTACGAACTTATCTGGAAACGTTTTCTTGCTTCACAGATGACAAAAGCAATATACGATCAAACAGTTGTAGATATAAAAGCAGACAATTTAACTCTTAGAGCAAGCGGATCAGTGATGAAATTTGCAGGATTCATGAAATTATATGAAAATGAAAAACGAGAACAAGAAGAAAATTCTAAGGAAGAAAAAGATCGATTACTTCCTGATCTTTCAGAGGGTGAAAGAATATCACTTTTAAATACAGAAGAAAATTCAGAATCTATTGAACAAAAACAACATTTCACACAACCTCCTGCAAGATTTTCTGATGCATCTTTAGTAAAAAAACTCGAAGATGAAGGTATAGGAAGACCAAGTACTTATGCATCTTTTTTTGATAAATTAGAATCCAGAAGATATGTAACTGTACCAAAAGGGAAACGTCAATTTGAACCAACCGTTTTAGGTATGGAAGTAAATAAACTACTTATTGAAGGATTCCCAAAACTGATAGATGTCAAATTCACTGGCAAACTTGAAACCGATTTAGATAATATTGAAAGTGGAACTCAAGACTGGCTTTCAATTCTAGAAACTTTCTACAAAGATTTTGATAGTGATGTCCAGGAAGCAAAAACAAATCTTCCTAATCTTAAAAAAATCTCTAAATCAACAGGAAGAACCTGTCCAGAAT
>CAYWAX010000137.1:0-5132 GCA_964456425.1 uncultured Nitrospinaceae bacterium
TAATAGTCCCTGAATTGCCCTTCTACAACATAAAAGGAATTGTTCTCTTAGGAGATAGAAACTGGAATAATCCAGTCATTGCAAAACATACTGGAAGTTATATCAAAAATGCATTTTTTGTAGATGGATTCTTTCATGCTTCTAAAGAGGATCTTGTTAAGAGATTTGTTGCAGACTATGAAAAATTATATAGGAAAAAACCTGGTTTATTAGAAGCATTAGGATACGATTCTGCTAAACTCATATTCTCTGCAATCTCAAATGGCAATAGAGACAAACAAAAAATTCAAAAGTATTTAAGAAACCTAGAGGATTTCCAAGGTGTCACTGGAAGAATAAAAGGAATCAAAAATAATGATTTTGTAAGAGAACTATATCTTTTGAAATTTAGAAAAGGAATAATTCATAAAGTAGATATGATTTTTCCCTGAGATTAAAATATCCAAATTAAATTTGAACTGCACCACACGAAATAGTATATGCTTGCCCAGTAATTCCAGAAGCTGAATCACTTGCTAAATAAACAGACATACTCGCAACTTCTACAGGATCTAAGAATCTTTTCATAGGAATATCATTCTTAAGGTTTTGCACTATATCAATAGAATCAGATTCAGCATCCGTGAATAATTTTTGATTATCTTTCATCATTTTCGTTTCAACAAATCCAGGACAAATAGCATTTACAGTAATGTCATATTCGGCAACTTCTAAAGCGATCGATTTAACAAAACCAATAGCACCATGCTTTGCCGTATGATAGGCACTTCTAAAAGCTCCGCCAAGTTTCCCTGAAACTGAACTGATAACTATCACTCGTCCCGACTTCCTCTTAATCATTCCTTTAATTACAGACCTAGTTGTATAAAAAACACTATTTAAATTTACATCCATAATCTGATTCCATAAATTATCATCTGTAAGTATTAATTCATTTTTTAACAACATACCTGCATTTGCGACGAAAATATCAATCCGGCCCATTTCTCTTTCGATTTCACCGAAAATTTTCTCTACTTTTACTGAAGATGTAACATCACAAACTTTAGCAATCGCATTTACTCCTAGACTACGAATTTCATCTGCAACTGAATCAATCTCTGATTTAGTTTTTGCGACTATAGAAATATCAAAGCCTTGTTTAGCAAAAGAAATAGCAATTGCTCTTCCAATTCCCCTTCCTCCACCAGTAATTAAAACTTTTTTATTTTGCATTTCTAATTTCCCAGAAATAAAACTAATTAGACAAATATGGGTTAAAAAAAGTTTCCGTCAACTCTATTACAGAATCAAAAGAATTTTGTTCCATCAGTTTTTGGCGAAAAAAAGAACCGCCTTCCATCCCTTTTGTATATGCAGGAATGTGCTTTCTAGAATGAAGAACAGCTAGTTTCTCGCCTAGATGTTTTTTTAACCTACGAAGATGTAAGAATAGAACTTTTTTCCTTTCATAAAAAGAAGGAGGAGATGGCAAGACTCCTGTTTTACTCCAACTTAGAAGTCTCGAAAAAATCCAAGGGTTTCCAATTGCTCCTCTTCCGATCATCAAAGCGTCTACTTTTGTTCTTTCCAACATTTTTATAGCATCAATAGGAGAACGTATGTCACCATTCCCAATGACTGGAATCTTTACAGAATTTTTGATTTTTCCAATTGTATCTAGATCTACCAGCCCTGTGAAAAAATCATTCTTTGTTCGCCCATGAACAGTGATAAAGGAAGCTCCGGAATCTTCTATAATTTTAGCAAATTCTTCTGCACTTGATGTTCCTATAGTATCCCATCCAGTTCTCATCTTTACGGAAACCGGCTTTTTAACCCTTCTAACCATCGAAGAAACTATTTTGCCTGCAAGAGATGCATCCCTTAACAAAGAAGAGCCCGACTTGCTTTTTGTGATTTTCTTTACAGGACAACCACAATTGAGATCTATGACATCAGCACCCGAATCTTCTACTATCGAAGCTGCTTCAGCCATTTTGGAAGGATCTGAACCAAAAAGTTGGATAGAAACAGGTTTTTCTTTTAAATCATTTTTCATTATCTGAAAAGCTCTTTCATTTCTCCGAATTAATGATTCGCAACTAACCATCTCTGTGGCAACCATACCCGCTCCGTATTGAGAAACTAATGAACGAAATGGAAGGTTCGTATAACCAGCCATTGGAGCCATAAGCAATCTATTTTTTATGAATAGACCTTTTATATTCAGTGAATTTGAAAGAATCCTACACTCTTTAGGAACACTTGAAATATCTTCTTCCGTTATTCTAGGACCAGCCTGATGCGGCTTCATTTTGTTTCCTCAAAAAAAGTTAGATTTGCCACCTAGGATCTACATCCATATTACTAAATTCCATAAAGTTTTTCTGCTTTTCTCTCATAAATTTATAACCACCTGCACATGCAATCATTGCAGCATTATCCATACACAGTTGTAAAGTTGGAAAAAAAACCGAAGTTCCAAGTTCACTTTCCATATTGTGAAATTTTTCTCGAAGAAGACTGTTTGCAGCTACTCCTCCACATACAGTTATAGAGTTTAAGTTTTCGCGTTCAAGAATCATCTTAGATTTAGTAACAAGAACATCTACTGCAGCTTCTTGAAAAGATGCTGCAATCTCTCTTGATGTTTGTCCGGAAATTTCAACTTTTCTTTCCCAAGGTGGTATTCTACTTGCAAAATCATATAATCCTAGTGCTTGCAAATGACTCAAAACAGCCGTTTTTAAACCACTAAAACTAAGATCATAAAACTTATCCTTTAAATAGGGCCGAGGGAATACAATCGAAGAATTTTCATTGTTTCTTATAAATTCTCTATAAAGCATATCGATTACTGGACCACCTGGATACCCGATACCCATTGCAACACTAATTTTATCAAATACTTCACCTATAGAATCATCTAAAGTCCCGCCAAGATGAAGAATTTTTCCATCTTCTTCTACTCTATAAAAATCAGAATGCCCGCCTGAAACGATCAATGAAAGATGAGGAAAAGATGGAAATAAAGCTTTCTGATCAATTAAAGATTCATCCATGTCAGATTTAGTATTCAAAAATAAAGAATAAATATGCCCCTCTAAATGATTAACTCCTATTAAGGGTAAACCTTTACTCCATGCAATAGCTTTTGCTATTGAAATTCCAACTAAAAGTGAAACTGCTAGACCTGGACCTCTTGTTACAGCAACTAAATCTATATTATCAAGTGAAACTTTTGCCTCATCAAGAGATTCAAGAATAACAGGTTGAATAACTTCTACATGTGCTCTAGAAGCTAAATCAGGAACAACCCCGCCATAACGAGAGTGAAGTTTGCTTTGTGAATTAATTATATTCGATAAAATTATAGGAAAAGAGCCTTCTTCTTTGAAATGAACAACAGAAGAAGATGTCTCATCACAACTTGTTTCAATCCCTAAAACTAACAAAAAAAGCCTTTCAAAAATTTAAAAAAGAATAAAATACTATTATCTTCTAATTTTTTTCTTAAGGAACATGACTGCTCTCTCTAATGGATAATCGTTTATTCCCTCTTTATTTTTGAAAGTAATATCCGTTTTTTCATCTTTCTTATCTCTGATAATATTTTTATTTTTATTATTACCTAGATGTCTAGGTAGGTCTTTTTCGCGAACTACATTTATATTTCTCTTTGATGGATCAACAATCTTAATGTCTGGTTCAATTCCTGTTCCTTGAATCATTCTATCTTTTGGGGTGTAATATAATGAGGTTGTCAAACGAAGCCCTGAACCATCTAACAAAGACATCACAGTTTGAACGGACCCTTTTCCAAATGTTTTCTCGCCAATAATTGTTGCTCTTTTCCAATCCTGCAATGCTCCTGCTACAATCTCAGAAGCACTTGCACTACCTGCATTTACGATAATCACCATGGGGATTTTTTTAATTCCATCATTTGCTTTAGAAATAAATTTTCTATTCTGATCAATTACACGACCCTTAGTATAAACAACTAACTTGCCAGCAGGAAGGAAAATTTCTGAAACTGCGACAGCTTGCATTAACAAACCACCTGGATTATTTCTCAAATCAATAATTATACCGTTTTGATGAAAACTAGCCATTTTTTTCAGAGCTGAGCGTACCTCTTTATCAGTTGTAGATTGAAAATTTCGTATTCGAATATACGGGATTTTCTTTTCTATTAACCTACTCTTTACACTTTTAATTTTAATGACTTCTCTAACAATTGTCAGATCAAAAACTTTCTTGGTACTGCTTCTATAGATCGAAATTTCAATCTTAGAACCAGGCCTGCCTCTCAATTTTTTTACCGCTTGGTAAATTGTAATTCCCTTAGTACTTTTCCCATTGATTTTTACAATCTGATCTTTTGCCATTACTCCTGCTCTAAAAGCGGGAGTCCCTTCTATTGGTGAAACTATTGTTAAAACTGATTTCCTAAGTGTTATTGTAATTCCAAGACCACCAAACTGGCCAGAGGTTTCAACTTGCATCTGCTTAAACATCTCGGGTGTCATATATCCAGAATGAGGGTCTAAAGAACGTAACATACCGTTAATAGCACCACGAATAACTTTTTCAGGTTCAATTTTCTTTACATAATTTTGTTCTATTAAACTCAAGACTTCTGTGAAAGTAGAAAGATCCTTATATGTACTATTATTTCTTGCGAAGGACTTCTTGCCTATCGAAATATCAAAATGGAAAACACTGTAAAAAACAAGCCCAAAAATCATCAAACTGCCAAACAAATATTTCTTCTTCATATATGACCTCTTATACAATATCGTTTGGAAAATTCTGCACGCAAATCTTAAATATAAGCTTATGGGAATTTTTAAAGAAAGGAAACTTCAAATAAATTAAGTAATAGAAAATTCGATTAAGCTATTATTTTTTCAAGTCTGTTAATAACATTAGATACATTAAATCCAAATTTCTCGAAATTTTCAGCACCAGGAGCACTAGCACCAAACTCTGGAATTGAAATACTACTCCCCTGACTTCCAACCCATTCATACCATCCAAAATCAGAAGCTGCCTCTATAGACAATCTTGACTTTATCTCCTGTGGAAGAACAGAATCTCTATATTCTTGTTTTTGAGATCGAAACAATTCCCAACAAGGCATACTT
>CAYWAX010000138.1:0-5087 GCA_964456425.1 uncultured Nitrospinaceae bacterium
CAAAGAAGGATTAGACAGAGACGAAAAATGTTTCTTCTGTCATGACGGATTGGCTCGAATTGCATTACAGTCAAAAAATTATGATGAGGCACTTAAACAAACAGTTAAAGGTCTGAAAATAGTTCACTTTAACAATGGACTCCTCTCTCTGCTTGATACAATTTTTTTGAGAATTAAAGATACAGATAAAAAAGTCCAAATCTTAAAAGAGTTAATAGAAACTCATTCTGACGATCCAAAATATTTGTATATAAGTCGATTGGCCTATGTACAAATGGCTTCTGGAAAAACAAAAGAGGCAGAAGAAATCTTTCAACTCATTTTAAAAAAAGATTCTGGAAATTATTTGGCCAGAGTTGGACTATCAAGAATTCAGTACCAAAAGAAAAAAATAGTAGAAGACGGCTGGAAAGAATATTCAAGAGGAGAATTTGAAGAAGCATTAAAAAAATTCAATGCTAAAAAAGAAGAAGCAAAGAAAAAAGGCAATCCTGCTGCTGAAGACGGACGTGGCTGGACATTACTTGCTCTCGAAAAACCAAAAAAAGCATATGATGCATTCCAGAACGCACTTAAAATAGATAAAAGATTTTTCTTTTCTTACAGTGGTCTCATAGCATCTCAACGCTTATCTTTTCCTATCTATAATATAGCATGGAGACTTACAAACTATGGAAAGTTTAAAGAGGCGACAGAAACTTTCCAAAAAGCTAGAAAGGAAATTCCAGGAAAATACCATTGGCTTATCGATGAAGGTCTTGGTTGGATACACTATTACAAAAAAGATTACTCTGCTGCGGAAAAATCTTTTAACAAATCGATCAAAAAGGAGAAAGATGCATTCCTTTCACACAAAGGATTAGCTTATGTAGCCCTAGAAAATAACGATTTCGAAAAAGCAGAAAAAGAACTTATGACCTCTCTTGGAAGCAATCCTTCTCAAGTTATTTCTACCTATATTTTTCCAGCACAAAAATTTCTAAAAGCAAAACAATTTTTGAAAGCAAAAGAATTGTTGGCAATGGGAGAACGTACCTATAAATTCTCAGCTGACATTCAATTTCTTCTTGCAAAAGCATTCAAGGGATTAAAAGACCCAGCAACCGCATCGCAAAAAGTATTGAAAGCAGTTAAATTTGCTCCAGCATATATCCATCCAAAATTTAATGAATTGGAATTAGACCCAGAAACAATAAAAGATGCATACAAATACATGGGATGGGGCCTATATTATGCTGGGAAAAGTAAAGATGCACTTAAACGTTTTGATGAATATTTCTCTGCTGGTGGCGAGGATACTTCTGCAAAATTAGGAAAAGCTTGGGTACTTTCTGCCCTAAAAAAAACAGAAGATGCAATCGAATTATTTGAAGAATCATTAGGTGATGGAGACAAAAAGAATATTTCTGCTTTACTCGGAATCGGTTGGGCAAAATTAAAATCTGATGATGTCGAAGAAGCTGAAAAAACTTTCCGTTCGGTCTTGAAAAGAATTCCTGGACACTACTCTGCCAGTGCTGGCCTTGCTCGTATACAATATCGAAAAACACGTATTGTTAAAGATGGATGGGCCGAATACTCAAAAAAGAATTACGAAAAAGCACTTAAGAAATTTGAAGCCAAAAGAGAAGATGCTGAAGACAACAATAATCCAGCAGCAGAAGATGGAAAAGGATGGACACTTCTTGCTTTGGATAAACCTAAAAAAGCTATCGAAGCATTCCGAGCCGCATTAAAAATTGACAAACAATTCTTTTATTCTAGAAGTGGATTGATAGCGGCACAAAGAAAATCTCTGGTCAGTTACAGTCAAGCCTGGGGATTACTTAATATCGGAAGATTTAAAGAAGCCTTGAAGACATTTCAAAAAGCGAGAAAAGAAACCTCACCTCAATTACAATGGCTAGTTGATGATGGTCTTGCTTGGCTCGCCTATTATAAAAAAGATTACGAAACAGCAGAAACAATCTTTTCTAAAATTCTCGAGAAAAAACCAGAAGCTTATCTTTCACAAAAAGGCTTAGGTTTTGTTGCCCTTCAAAAAGAAGATTTCGATAATGCCCTCAAACATCTGACAGCATCACTTGAGAAAAATCCTTATCAACCAATCAGTTCTTTCACAATACCTGCAGTTAAGTTTCTAAAGAAAAAGAAATATATAAAAATCAAAGAACTACTTACTCTTGGAGAAAGAACCTATCCACGCTCTGCAGATATCCAATTCTTATTAGCGAAAGCTTACAAAGGGCTTGGTAATGAAAAGAAAGCTACCCAAAAAGGATATCTAGCAGCTATTCTTGCTCCCGCGTATATTCATCCAAAATTTGATGACCTGAAATTAGACTCCAAGAAAGTAAAAGAAGCTTACAATGCAATGGGCTGGGGACTCTATTATGCAGGAAAAAGTAAAGAAGCCCTTAAACGATTTGAAGAATATTTTTCTCAAGGTGGAAAAAATATAAGTGGATTAATAGGAAAAGGCAGAACTCAACTTGCTCTTGGAAAGGCAAAAAATGCTGAGGAAACATTCACGAAAGCCCTTGGAGAAAATAAATATATTACAGCTCAACTATGGATTGGATGGGCTCAGTTAAAATCCGATAAAGTTAAAGAGGCAGAGAAAACTTTCCGCTCGGTCCTGAAAAGAATTCCCGGGCACTACTCTGCGAGTGCTGGTTTGGCACGGATTCAGTACCGAAAAACACGTATTGTAAAAGATGCTTGGACAGAATATTCAAAAAGAAATTATAAAGAAGCACTCAAAAGATTTGATGCTCAGAGAAAAGAAGCTCTGAAAAGCAAAAATCCTGCTGCAGAAGATGGGAGAGGATGGACACTTCTTGCATTAGACAAACCTAAAGAAGCACTTAAAGCATTTCGTGCAGCATTAAAAATTGACAAACGATTCTTTTATTCTAGAAGTGGGTTGATAGCGGCACAAAGAGCTTCTTTCACCAGCTACAATAAAGCATGGATACAGGCAAACTCAGGAAAATTCAAAGAATCAGAAAAGAATTTCAAAATCGCAAAAAAAGAAGCTTCAAAACAACTGCTTTGGCTTATTGAAGAAGGATTGGGTTGGCTCGCTTACTACAAAAAAGATTTTGATACAGCAAAAAGAACTTTTGCTAAAGTTTTAAAAGACAAACCTGAAGCTTATCTTTCGCAAAAAGGACTAGGCTTTATAGCACTTGAAAAAGGAGATTTTGACACTGCATTAAAACAACTAAGAGCATCACTGGAAAAAAATCCTTATCAACCGATTAGTTCGTTTACAATTCCAGCAATAAAATTTCTTGAAAAAAATAAATATGTAAAAATAAAGGAACTACTCACTCTTGGTGAAAGAACCTATCCACGCTCTGCTGACATTCAATTTCTTTTAGCTAAAGCGTATAAAGGGCTAGGAAATAAAAAGAAAGCTACCCAAAAAGGATATCTAGCAGCTATTCTTGCTCCATCATACATACATCCAAAATTCGACGAATTAAAATTAGACTCCGAGAAAGTAAAAGAAGCTTACAATGCAATGGGTTGGGGTCTTTACTTCTCAAGAAAAAATAAAGAAGCTTTAGAAAGATTCAATCAATATATTGAATCTGGCGGCTCAAATCCTAATGCGAAAAGAGGATTGTCTTTTGCTTTATTTCGACTTAAGAAATACAAAGAATCTATACCTGGACTTATCAAAGCTGCTAGCCTTGAACCCAAAACTCTAAAACCAATAACAGAAATGATATTGTTACCTGGAACAAAAAGAAAATGGCCTATTCGGTATAGTGCGAAATCAACTCTTGCTTGGGCTTATTTTCGTATTGGAAATACAGAAAAAGCAGAAAAACAATTCCAGAAGGTCATTCAAAAAAATCCTTTTTCTTTAGACGCTCTAACAGGTCTGGGATACGTTTCTTTGAAATTGAAAAAAACAAAGAAAGCTAAGAAATATTTCCAAGATGCGTTAAAAACTAATCCTTATTACCCTGACGCTAAACGCGGAATCCAATTGATAAAGGCAAAGAAGTGAAAACAAAAAAAAAGAAAGACACCACCTGGAAACTTCATTTACGAGCTCGTTTAGATAGCAATCCAGTTAATGGGACAAATGGGAAAGGTGGAGGAATATTATTTGATACATATACTGCCGCACTCTTAACTTGCAATCCTACTGCATGGAGCCTTTTAAAACTCCTTTCTTCAGGAGCAACACTACAGGAACTATCTTTAGCACTTACAAATGAATACGAAGTATCGAAAAAAAAAGCTGACCAAGACATTCAGAACTTATTGAAACAACTTGAATACATGGGATTAATAGATAGTGCAAAAGAAGAAAAATAAAGTCCGAGTTGCTGTTTCCGGATTTTCAGGCTTAGACAATCCTGAACCTGGAAATGCAGTTGCAAGAACACTTAGATATGAGCTAGGAAATAATATAGATATCGAAGGGTTAACCTACGATGTCTGGTCTTCTGGAGCTTGGCCTTCAGGATTAATTGATCAACTCCATCTTATGCCACCTCTATCTTCTGGTGATCAGGCTACGTTAAATAGAATTCTTGAAATAAATACGAAACGACCAATAGATGCAATTATTCCGTGCCTTGATCTAGAAGTAGAAACTTACTCTAGACTTTCTAGACAATTAGAAAGAAATGGAATTAAAACATTACTTCCAAACCAAGAAGACCTAGACTCTGTCAAAAAGATATCTCTCCCATATTTTTGTTACAAGAATGATATCTTAACGCCAAATACCATTCATGTGCCGGACGTTACAAACGTTGCTTTTTACGCTGATCAAATTGGATATCCTTTATTCGTAAAAGGAACTGTAGCCGACTCTAAAAAAGTCCATTCTAGAGAAAATGCAATTTATGAAGCTACTCGCTTAAATGCCAAATGGGGAGGCGGAGTACTACTTCAACCTTTCATAGAGGGTGACGAATACGTAGTTGCAGTTGTCTGTCGTCATGACAATTCAATTCTTGGAATGACACCAGTAAGAAAACTAGGAATTAATGAAAGACGGAAAGGAGTTGTTGGTTCAGTTATTGAAGACCCTCAATTAGAAAAACATGCTAGAACAA
>CAYWAX010000139.1:0-4984 GCA_964456425.1 uncultured Nitrospinaceae bacterium
TGAAGGCAGTGCATGATTGTCTGCAAGTGACAACTCCACCTCCTTATTTGACGGGATATCATGAATTTAAAGAAGCCGTCGACAAGAATCTTTCGGAAGCTTATAACGGACAAAAATCTGGGAAGCAAGCTTTACAAGACATGCAATCTCGTTGGTCAAAAATTGTTCGTAAGATAGGAAAACGAACGATTAAAAAAGAGATTCCTTATTATAAAGGAATGATGCCTAAGGTTAATGTTCCATCTTAATCTAATAAATTAATTATTGACTAGTTTTTCCTGTTGAAAATGTGTGCCTGGTGAAAGCCAGGTGCACATATGACAGACAATATAAAGAATCTAAAATGGCACAATCAATTCCAAGTCAAACCAATGATCTTAAAAAAATGTCTAGTCGTTCCTCAGGAATAAGAATTTTTAAGTGGACACTTTTAAGCCCTTTAATTTGCCTCGCTCTTTTTTTGTTGCCTGTTTTTATTCTTCAGTTATATTTTGCGTTTCATTCGTGGACAATTTATCTTTCAAGTTGGTCCGCCGCAGAATACGTAGGGATTGAGCTTTTTCAAGAAGCACTCCAAGACAAGCGTTTTTTTTGGGCTGTTGCAAGGTCTCTTCTTTTTGCGAGTTTATCGACTATAGGATGTTTCGTCTTTGGTTTAATTCTTGCACTGTTAATGTATAGACCTTTTCGTGGACATGGATTCTTTTATATAGTTTTTATTCTGCCAATGTTAACTGTTCCAATAGTAATTGCTTACACTTGTGACATGCTTCTTTATAGGGCTGGACCTATAAATGGTTTTTTGAGTACAATTTTTGGAACTGAGATGAGATTTACTTGGCTTTCTAATCCTGATTTTGCAATTTTTACAGTTGTGATGCTAGAAATATGGAATTGGACTCCCTTTACATTTATTATTTTAATCGCAGGTTTATCTTCTATACCAAAAGAACCTTTGGAGGCAGCTCGTATACTTGGAGCCAATCGTCTTAAAATTTTTATGGAAATCCAATTGCCACTTTTAAGACCAGTTATCTTTTTGGCTTTAATTCTTAGATTTCTTGAAGCAATGGCTGAATTTCCAAAAACCTGGGGTTTACTTCAAGGAGGACCGGGTTCGGCTACAGAAACAATTCCTATTTATCTGTATCTCATAACATGGCAGTTTTTTGATATATCCAAAGCTGCTGCTACTTCATATGTTGTTATGTTAATAATGATTATTGTAATTCTTTTTGCAATCCGAATTCTTAGAAAAGAGAAACAGTCGATGGATACACTTTATTCTGTTCGTAGTTCCGGGAGTTAGGATTTAATGATTAAGTACATTAAAAAGTCGAGGTATCCAATATTTCGATATTTTATGTTGGGGATATGGACGTTAATTGCTGGCTTCCCTATTTTTTGGATTGTAGCAACTTCTTTTAAACCCGCACATCAATGGACTTCTTGGCCTGTAGTTTATGTTTCACAAGAGCCAACGCTGGAAAATTATCGAGAAGTTTGGGGCATCGGAGAAAAAACAGTTAAGGAGGCAACACAGATTTACGATAAGGCGAAAGATGCCAGACCTGAATCAGTTTCAATGAATAAAGCTTGGAAAGCTTTTGGAAATAGTCTTTTGATAGCTATAATTTCAACCTCTTTAACAGTTGCTTTTGGAACTATTATCGCTTACGGGGTATCTCGTTTCCAAATTTTATCTGAAATTCGAATGTTTCAATTACTGATGCTCAGAATGATTCCGCCTATCGTAGTAGCTGCGCCTTTAACTCTGTATTATACGACTCTTAATCTTATGGATAGTGTTACAGGTCTTGTCTTAATCTATTTCATTACAACTCTTCCTTATGCAGTTTGGATGACCAAAAGTTTTATAGATGAAGTACCAAGGGAGATAGAACAAGCAGCAGAGCTGTTAGGGGCTACTAGATGGCGGACAATTGTAGAAGTTGTTTTCCCACTTGTTCGTTCTGGGGTGGTTGCTACATTTATGTTTATTCTTATTCTAACTTGGAGTGAATATTTAATGTCATTTATTCTATCTAAAGTGGATGTGGTTACTTTACCTGTTCAATTGAGTAAGTATGAAGGTTCAACCGAAGGTAGAATGTATGGAACACAATCGGCTCTTGCGGTAGGTATTACATTTCCATTAATGCTAATAGGAATTTTTATTCGTAAACATCTCGTTAGAGGGTTTACTTTTGGAATGGTGAAGAGGTAATCCAATGTCTCAGATAGAATTGAAAAGTTTGCGTAAAGTTTTTGGACAAAATATTGAAGCAGTTAAAAATTTAGATTTAGTTATTCAAGAAGGAGAGTTTATAGTTTTGGTTGGACCTTCTGGATGTGGAAAAACTACAACATTAAGAATGATTGCAGGTTTTGAAGAGCCTACTGCGGGGGAGGTTATTATTGATGATGTAATAGTTAATGATCTAGATCCTAAGGATAGAAATTTAGGTATGGTTTTCCAAAGTCATGCATTATTTCCACATAAGACGGTTTTTGAAAATATAGAATTTGGCCCTCGTATGAAAAAAATGCCATTAGATAAAAGAAAAAAAAGGGTAGAGGAAGTCGCCGAAATGGTTCATATAACACCGTTACTTAATAAATTGCCATCTCAATGTTCTGGTGGTGAGGCACAAAGAGTTGCGTTAGCTAGAACATTAATTACTGATCCAGGATCATTTCTTTTGGATGAACCACTTTCTAGTTTGGATGCAAAACTTCGGAGAGAAATGAGAGCAGAAATTGATCGATTACATCAGGAACTTAAGAAAACATTTGTTTATGTTACTCATGATCAAGAAGAGGCGATGACTCTTGCTGATAGAATTGTGGTTATGCGTGCAGGTGAAATTGAACAACAAGGTACACCTATGGAAATTTATGGTGATCCAAGTTCTTATTTCGTAGCTGATTTTTTTGGCAGTCCATCTATGAACTTGATAGATGGACAGATTAGTAAAAATTCCTCTCAAGAGTCTTTTGTTTTTGAAGGATGTGGTCTATCTCTAGATTTGCCGCAATTAGAAGGTCTAAGAGAGGGAAGTCATTGTATTGGAGTTAGGCCTGAAAGTATTAACGTAAGTGATAGTGATTCTGATATTAAGTTATCCGTTACTTTAGTAGAACCTATGGGGAAAGATACTTTATTATATTTTGCTCATGATTCAGATCGTCATCTTATAGCAGTTGTAGATGGTTCGACAGAAATTCAATCTGGAGATCTTGTCCCTGTTCAGTTTCCTAAAGATCGTCTTTACGTTTTTGACTCTAATGGTGCTAGAGTAAGGTGATCTAGTCTAAATACAGATATTTTTTTCAATCGTATAGACGTTTTTCTAAAGATACTAGAAAGTATCTTTCATAATTTAAAATTCTTATATTCATTTTAGTATTATACTTATGGAAAGGTTAGAAAATGTCTAAAAAGATCGCATATCTAGGCTTAGGAACTATGGGCAGGGCTATGGCACGAAATTTAGTTGATGCAGGTTACACTGTTAATGGATATGATCCAGATCCAAACGCTAGAGACAATGCTAAGAGTTTTGGTGTTGAAATTTTTTCGAGTGCTGGTGAAGCAGCTGCAAATGTTGATGTGATTTGTAGTTCTGTTCCGAAAACAGAACATGTAAAAGAAACATATCTTTCAGATAGTGGTGCATTATCGACTGCATCAGAAGGGACGGTTTGTTTTGATTTTTCAACAGTCTCACCTGAGGGAAGTTGTGAAGTTGCTGCGGAAGCTAAGAAAACCGGAGTCATCTTTCTAGATACTCCTGTAGGAGGAAGTGAGCCACAGGCTATTACGGGGGATCTTCATGTTATGGTTGGAGGCGATAAAAACGCTTTTGAAAAACATAAGGATATTTTAGAAACACTTGGAAAAACTGTACATTATTTTGGAGATAATGGGACTGCTTTAAAGATGAAATTAGTAGCCAATCAAATATTTTCTATATTTATGTGCGCTATTTCCGAAGGATTAGTCCTAGGAATGAAATCTGGATTAGATCCCGTGGAGATGGTTGATTACTTTAAAACTAGTTCCCATCCTAGGGTTTTTGATTTAAAAGGGGATGCTCTTGCAAATAAAGACTATACTCCCACGTTTAAAGTTGATCTTATGAAAAAGGATTTAGGTTTGGTGGCTGAGATGGCGTCTCATGTGAACATACCTACTAATTTTGCTGCACTTGCTTGGCAAGTTTTTAAATCTACCTCAGCACTTGGTTTTGGGGATCAAGATCAAGCAGCCATAAGAGAATTTTTTGAAAAAAGCTCTGGAAAATAATTTAGTTTAGGTAAGTATTGTAATAATCTTGGGAGTGATTTCTATCGCACGTTCTCTTAATTTATCTTCATTTAAACTCCCTACTGGGTGAGGAATATAAGCTATAGGATAGTTTTCCATTCCTCTTATTTTAGCAACTACTTCTGCAGTATTTCGAAATGGTTCAGTACATATTACGGCTGTCGGTACTCCGAGTTTTTCTAGTTCTATACCATCGTGCACACTGCACGATGAACAAGATCCTCAATCACCGACGGCTGTGATTACAAAATCGCATTTTTTTGCCATTTCTTCATATATTTCTCTCTTAGCGGGACGTGTATCATATTCTTTTTTTAATTCTACTATTTCAGATGGTGTTATGCCCTTTATATTAAGTTCCTCAAGGATAAAATGCATAAGTTTATCGCCACCTATCTTTGAATTCCAAAGAAGTCCACATTTCTTTTTGTTTAAATTGAATTTTCTTTTTGCAGGATTCTCTTCATTTGTATTCATTTCTACCGTTGGATCAAATATAGGAATTTTATTACCATTCATTTTTTCTCCTAGGATGTCTGTGAAAGTCGAGATTTTGAAGATAGTATTTTTTTAGTAACTGTTATTCCATTCCTTCTTCTGCTCCACGAGGGCACCCAAGATGAATGTCCACCGGCCTCTCCTCCAGCGACAATA
>CAYWAX010000140.1:0-4968 GCA_964456425.1 uncultured Nitrospinaceae bacterium
AAATATAATTACAGGTCCCATTCAAAATTCCAGCTTTTTCATAAATATCATCTGAAGCAAAAGATTCACGAATATTTCTTATGATTGGAACAGACCCAGCAACAGAAGCTTCATAACCAATAGGACAATCAGATTTGAATGCAGCTTCAAATATTTCCTCTCCATGCACTGCCAGAACTGCTTTGTTCGCTGTAACAACTGGTTTACCTAAATCAAAACATTTCAGCAAATATTTTCTAGCATCCTCCAAGCCACCAATCAATTCGGCAACTATGTCTATATTTTCGTCCTCTATCAAAGAAATTATATTAGTATCAATATTCTCGTTTGGCACACCTACAGCCGTCTTCTTTTTTTTCAAAGCTCCGCGATCCGCAATTCGAGAAACAACAATTTCGCATCCGATACGTCTACGTATTAATTCTTTTTGCTCGTACAATAATTTAGCAACACCGGAGCCAACTGTTCCCAGACCAATTAAACCCACTGATATTTTTTTCATTAGAGTCTCTTTAATTAAAAAATTGAACGAAGACTTTTTAATGCCTGTCTAGTTCTGTGTTCATTTTCTACCATTGCAAATCGCACAAAACCATCTCCTAAATCACCAAATCCAATTCCAGGAGATACTGCTACTTTACATTCTCTTAATAAATGTTTCGAAAATTCCATTGAACCCATTTCTTTAAACTTATCAGGAATTTTAGCCCATAGAAACATAGTACCCTTTGGTTTTTCTACCGGCCAACCTACTCTCTCTAATCCCTCACATAAAACATCTCTTCTTTGTTGATAAGTATCTCTAATCTCATCAACACAATCCTGCGAACCGTTTAGGGCAATTATCGAAGCAATTTGAATGGGTTGGAAAGCCCCATAATCCAAATAACTTTTGATTCGTCTTAGAGCATATATAAGTTCTTTATTTCCAACCGCAAAACCCATACGCCACCCAGGCATAGAATAACTTTTCGACATTGAGAAAAACTCTACGCCAATATCTTTTGCGCCTGGAATCTGAAGCATGCTAGGAGGTTTATAACCATCAAAACCTAAATCTGCATAAGCAAAATCATGTATTACTATCAAATTGTGTTCTTTCGCAAACCCAATCACTTTCTCAAAAAAATCTAAATCAACACAAACAGTAGTTGGATTATGTGGGAAACTTAATAATAAAATTTTTGGTCTAGGCCATAAGGGTTTTATTACATCTTCCATATTTGAAAAGAAATCATCACCTTGAGAAAGTGGAACCTGCACAACATTGCCATTAGCAATTACAAGCGCATAAGTATGTATAGGATAGGTAGGACTTGGTACCATTACTAGATCCCCTGGATTTGTAATAGCCAATGACAAATGAGAAATGCCTTCCTTTACTCCTATTGTTACAATAGCCTCCTCTTCGGAATCTATATCTACGTCATAACGTCGGCCGTACCAATCAGAAATAGCGCTTCTTAGTCTTGTAATACCCCTAGAGGCACTATATCTATGGTTCCTAGGATTCGACGCAGCCTCAACCAGTTTCTCTACAATATGAGGAGGTGTGGGAAGATCAGGATTTCCCATTCCAAAATCTATAATATCTTCACCACTTCGTCTTGCATTTATTTTGAGTTCATCGACTTCAGCAAATACATAGGGTGGCAGTCTATTAATTCTGTCAAAATTATTCATATTGAACCTGTGTAAAAAGATTTACATTTTTCTTTTTTTTAACAACTGGAGTAATATTTTTTCCTAGTCCAGAATTTGTCATATATTTTTTTCCTTCAAGATCCAGAGAAGATTCTTCCAACTCTCCTTGTGCTAATTCCAATGCTTCTGCAGCATTATATGAACTTCTAACAAAAGGACCAGCAAAAACATAAGAAAAACCTTTCTCTTTAGCTGCAACTCTATATCTATGGTAAACATCAGGATGAATATACTCCCTCACTGGAATAGCTTTTTTTTGAGGCTGCAAATATTGCCCAATTGTTAAAATATCACATCCTACATTTGGGTCTCTCAAATCATCCATTAAAGAAAGAACATCACTTTCTTTTTCACCTAATCCGACCATTACTCCACTCTTAGTTATTATATTAGAGTCTATTTTTTTAGCGACCGACAAAACTTCGAGAGACCTGTCAAAATTACCATTAGGCCTTACTCTTGGGAATAACCTCCTTACGGTCTCCATGTTATGATTAAAAACATCCGGCTTTGACAAAACAACTGTTTCTACAGACGGAATGTCACCCATAAAATCAGAAACTAGAACTTCTATCTTTGCAGATGGCATTTCAGATTTTATAGATCTCACAGTTTTAGCTACATGTTCAGAAGCCCCATCTTTCAAGTCATCCCTATTTACCATTGTTACCACCACATGTTTCAATTTCATGATTTTCGCTGCTTGAGCAACATTCAGGGGCTCCATAATATCTAAGTTCAATGGATCTCCTTTAGATACAGAACAATATCCGCAAGTTCTTGTGCAAATATCTCCCGCAATCATAAAAGTTGCCGTTCCCCTTGAAAAACAATCAACTAAATTAGGACATCGGGCTTCTTCACAGACAGTATGCAAATTCTTTGAACGCATTAAGGTTTTTACACTGTGCGCCTTACTCGGATTTGGAAGTCTTTTGACAAGCCATGGAGGAAATCTATCTGATCCCAAAACATACTCCTTAGATATCTTGAATTAATTCTTGATAACCTGAAATTTTGATATCTTCATATATTTCTTTAACCTTCTCTTCAGAATTTTCAATCCATCATTTTCTCTAGAGAAATCTACTCTCACTCGGTACCATTTACCTTTTCCAACTAAATCTGCAGTTTTTATATAAGCAGAAAAACCCTTATATTTCAATTTCTTCAGAAAGTCATTAGCAGTACTTAAATTTCTAAATGATGCAATCTGCAAAGAAAAATTACTATTCGAAATTTTGTTAGTATTCTGAAGTCGATTCACTTGCAAACTTTTCACATTGTCGGTCCGAACATTTTTTTGTATTCCAGAAATCTCAGATCTTGTTTTTTTATTTTCGGGGATACCTAATCTCAAAGGACTATCTGTCCGATCTATTCTTTCTTCTCTTAGAGTTTTATAAAAGCTTTTTTTAATTTTTATTGTCTTCTTTAGTCTTTTACCGGAATAACTACTTATTTTTCCATCATTCAACAAAAACTCAGACTTTGAACTCGACTTTTTTTTATCATCAATATGAATTTTCAAATCATAACTTCTCGCAAACCATTGACCAAAAGCAAAAAAAACTCCACACATACATATCAACGTAGATAAGCAAGTTGCTACATTAGATTTAGTAAGGGGCACACTTAAAAAAGAATTTTTTCGTGCATTTCTATTCATGAAAAATTAATTCACTTTCTAAGAGCGGAAGTGTATTTATCACATTTTCTCAGGAGCAGTTATTCCAATCAAATTTAATCCTTCTTTAATTATGCCTCTGACACATTTTGCAAGGAAAAGTCTAGCACAAGTAATTCCTTTATCCTCAGATAAGAATCTATTCTGGTTATAATATCCATGAAAGTTCTTAGAAATCGACATTAACGAAAAAACAATGTGGTGAGGCTCATGTTCTTTTACAGCAAGAACAAGACTTTCAGGCCACTCAAGAATACTAAGAAATAATTTACGATCATCATCTGAATCTAACAACTTAAGAGAGGAGCCATCAATCTCATTTACATTAATACCTTTTTCATTTGCCTGTAAAAACAAACTTGATGTTCTTGCATAAGCATATTGTACGTAAAAAACTGGATTTTCATTAGATTGAGTTTTAGCCAAATCTAAATCAAACTCTAATGTTGTATCAGGACTTCTCATCAAAAAGAAAAATCGAGCCGTATCTGCACCAACCTCTTCTAAAACTGTCGAAAGTTCCTCGAATTCTCCTGAACGAGTACTCATTTGCACTTTCTCTGAACCTCTTTTCAAACTAACGAATTGAATGAAAAGTACATCGAGTAATGAAGAATCGAAACCAAGCATCTCTAAAGAGGCCTTTACACGAGGCAAATATCCATGATGATCAGAACCCCAAATATTTATATATTGATCAAATTTCTCAGAAAATTTAAGTTTATGATACGCGATATCAGATGCCAGATATGTAGGGTTTCCATTATCTCTTACAACTACCCTGTCTTTTTCATCTCCATAATCTGTTGAACGAATCCACTTAGCTCCTCCTTCTTCATAAATCATCTTTTCTGATTCAAGACCAGAGATACATTCAGAAACACTGTTATTTTCGAAAAGACTTTTTTCACTAAACCAATTATCAAAAATCACACCAAAAGAGATTAAGCTTTCTTTAATGTTATTCAAAATTACTTTTGCACCCACCTCTGAAGATAAATTCAAGGCATCTTCCTTATCACATAATTGTTCAATTTCTTTGCGATACTCTTCTGATGCAGCAATATGTTTTATATAGTCACCCTGATAACAATCTTCAGGAAAATCAACTTTTTCACCTTTCATTTCTTGGAAACGAAGATAAACTGACTCTCCTAACTTAGCCATCTGATTTCCTGCGTTATTCACGTAATATTCTGTATGAACTTTATATCCAGCAGCTCTCAACAATCTAGCCAAAGAATCTCCTACTGCTGCACCGCGACCATGACCTATATGCAATGGTCCAGTAGGATTAGCGCTAACAAATTCAAGATAAACCGACTTTCCACTTCCTAATTTCTCAAATTCAGGACCAAATGGATTTTCATTCAAAAGGGAAACATGTTCTGCTAGAAACTCAGTATTTAAGTAGAAATTGATAAATCCTGGTTTTGCAATTCTGATATCATTAATTATATTTTTATTCACTTGATAACAATCAACTAATTTCTCCGCTATATCCATAGGCGATTTCTTCTCAGACTTAGCATAAACCATGGCAACATTCGTAGAAAAATCGCCAAACTTCAAATTCG
>CAYWAX010000141.1:0-4910 GCA_964456425.1 uncultured Nitrospinaceae bacterium
GATTTGGTAGAGGAGAATTATCTCCGAATTCTGATATAGATCTACTTTTCGTAAGTCCTAATGTTGATCCGAAAGTGCATGAATTTACACAAAAAGTTCTATATATTTTATGGGATTTAGGCCTAGACATAGGACATAGTGTTAGAAAGATCAGTGATTGTATAGAAATTGCGAAAAAAGATTATGTTAGTCAAACCTCAATGCTTGAAAGTAGATTAATCTCAGGGAATTCTTCCGTTTATTCAAGTTTTCTTAAAAAAATGCAAATGTTTTTAAAAAAGGGATATAAGGCTAATCATCTTGTGCAACGATTAAAAGAGAGGAATGAGAGATATCGAAACTGGGATCCTTCTGTCTATGTTCAGGAGCCTAATATAAAAGAGAGTGCTGGTGGGTTGCGAGATTTTCATGAAATTGTATGGATCGTTAAGGCATTTGGATATAATAGTTTAGAAGATATATGCAAGAATAGATCTGAAGGTATTGAGACTTTAGAAAAAGCAAAAGAATCTTATGATTTTCTTTTAAGAATTCGTTCACAGTTACATATTCAATCGAATACAAAGAATGATGCTCTATCTTTCTCTTCACAAATAGAAGCAGCAAATTCACTGGGTTATACCGACTCAGAAGTTACTTTTGCAGGTGAATTCTTGATGCAGGATTACTACCGTTCAGCTAGGACTCTTAATTCCTTCTGCAAAGAAATTTTTGAAGATCTTGAAACTGAAGTGAAGCAAAGACGTTTTTTCGCTAAAAAAATTACTAGAGAAAAAATTGAGTACGGTTTAAATTGGGTGGATAGAAAAAGTCTGTCAGTAGACAAATCTTTGAATGAAATTCAAGATCGTCCTGCTATTCTGATGTTCTTTTTTGAAGCAATGTATAAGTACAGCTCGATTTTTAATAGTGACATACGTGATTTAATACGCTCTTCAATTCATCTAGTAGATGATGAGTTTAGGTCTTCTTTAGAAGTGAGAGAAAGTTTTTTTCGTATATTAAATGGAAAAACGGGAGTAGCAAGAGTTTTGCACGAAATGCACGAATTAGGATTTCTTAGTGCTTATATTCCAGAGTTTGAGTCCTTGAACTGTTTTGTTCAATATGACCATTATCATAGGTATACAGCAGATGAACATACTCTGTTAACACTTAATGTTCTTGATGATCTTGCTTATACTAAGGATGAGAATCTAAATACTTTAGCTCATATATACAGAGAACTTGATAGATCTCATTTGTTGAGATTTTCCCTCTTGCTCCATGATATAGGAAAGGGAAAAGGCGATAGACATGCTCACAAAAGCGCTTCTTTGTTGCCCGAAATTATACTTAGAATGGGACTTCCTTCCGACGAAGGAAGGGTACTGCAATTTTTAGTTTTGCATCATATGGAAATGTCCATGACATCTCAAAGAAGAGATTTGCAAGATCCTTCATTGATTCGTCAGTTTTCTGAAAAAATGGAAACAAAGGAACAACTTCAAATGCTCTATCTCTTATCTTATGCAGATATTTCTTCTGTTGCTCCTAGCACATGGAATGACTGGCATGGAACTCTACTTTATGATTTATATAGAAAAACATTAGACATTATGGAATCTGGCGAGGAATCTGACGAAGAAAAACATGAAATGGAAATATTGAGACAAGTGAAATCTAGGGCAGGTGTTCGATATGTAGATTTGAAAGAAGATGAAATTGAAAGACATCTTCAACTCATGCCAAAGAGATATATAGAACAAACAAATGTAGGAACAATTTTGAGTCATATTGAATTGAGAAATAAGATGATTCTTAGAAAAGAACTTTTCTCAATTCAGGTTATTCATAAGAGAAGCGAGAATATTTCTATTTTGACTTTAATATGCTTTGATCGAATTGGGTTGTTTGGACTAATTTCTTCTGTTTTAACTAAATATGAAATTAATGTTTTAGACGCTAGAATTTATACTAGAAGTGATGGACTTGTTGTGGATACTTTCCAAGTTGTCAGTAAAGGTGGTGGAGTTGTCGAAGAACCGGATAAATGGATTTCATTTAAAGAGGATTTTTATGAAGTTCTAAATGGGGAGATTGAACTTCCTGACTTGATGAGTCAAAATAAGAGACATTTAAAGCTTAAGAAACAATTGCATTTTTATATTCCTACTATTGTAGAATTTGATTTGGAAAGCAGTAATATTGCTACCGTGTTAGAAGTGATTACACCAGATAGACATGGTCTTTTAGCAATGATTTCTAATTTCATATCAGAATCAGGACTTTCCATATTGAGTGCTAAAGTTGCTACACAAGGTCCCCGTGCGGTTGATTCCTTTTACTTAACGGATCTAAAAGGATCGAAGGTGGATGACAAAACTCTTTTGAATTCGTTAAGTGAGGAACTGTTTTCTATGTTAGACTTAAAAATTGTCGAAGAGGATAGGGTGTCTTTCTCGTAACATAATAGAAATAATATTAATTTATTCTCTTATTTTTAGAATTTTTTATTATATACAGAAATAATTAATAACCTTGGAGGGTTTCAAGAATGGCTGCTAAGAAAGCAAGTAGTTCAAGTGTTGCAAATGTTTTTAAAATGGCAAAAGATAGTGGTGCACAGATGGTAGATTTTCGTTTCACTGATCTTCCTGGAATGTGGCAACACTTTACTTCACCTATTAAAGAATTGGAAAAAGACACTTTTGTAGATGGTGTTGGTTTTGATGGATCTAGTATTCGTGGTTTTCAGGAAATACAAGAGAGTGATATGTTGCTTATTCCAGATCCAAGTACTGCATTTATTGACCCTTTTATGGAAGTTCCTACTCTAGTTTTAATTTGTACTGTTCAAGATCCTATCACTAGAGAAGATTATACTAGAGACCCTAGAATTGTAGCTTTGAAAGCAGAAGCGTATCTTAATTCAACAGGTATTGGAGATACAGCATTTTTTGGACCTGAGGCAGAGTTTTTTGTATTTGATGATGTTCGATATTCTACTGCTGAAAATTATTCTTTCTATGAAGTTGATTCAGGCGAAGCGGCTTGGAATACAGGATCAGATGAGGTGCCTAATCTTGGCCATAAACTTCGTTATAAAGAAGGATATTTTCCAGTTCCACCTTCTGACAGTTTACAAGATCTTCGTTCCGAAATGTGTCTGACGATGATGGATATCGGCTTAGATGTTGAAGTGCATCATCATGAAGTTGCTACTGCAGGACAGTGTGAAATTGATTTGAGATTCGATACTATGGTGTCAATGGCTGATAAAATGATGAAGTACAAGTATGTTGTTAAAAACGTTGCTAACAGACACGGAAAAACAGCTACTTTTATGCCAAAGCCTATTTTTATGGATAATGGTTCTGGTATGCATACACATCAAAGTGTATGGAAAAAAGGCAAGAATGTTATGTATAAAAAAGGAACATATGGGGATTTAAGTCAGGAAGCTGTCTATTATATTGGTGGTATCTTAAAACATGCACCTTCACTACTAGCATTTACAAATACTACCACTAATAGTTATAGACGTTTAGTTCCTGGTTATGAAGCTCCAATTAACTTGATGTACAGTTGTCGTAATAGAACAGCATGTATCAGAATTCCTACATATTCAAATAGTGAAAAAGCAAAAAGAATTGAATTTAGATGTGCGGATGCTACAGCGAATCCTTACATTGCTTTTTCTGCAATGTTAATGGCTGGTATTGATGGGATTAAAAATAAAATCACTCCTCCTGCACCAATGGATCAAAATCTTTATGAACTGCCACCAAAACAAAAAGCCAAGGTAAAGCAAACACCCGGTAGCCTGGATGCTGTATTGGATGCATTAGAAAAAGATAATGATTATTTAGTCCAAGGAGATGTTTTTACGAAAGACTTTATTCAAAATTATATTGCGTACAAGAGAGAGAATGAAGTTGATCCTGTTAGACTTAGACCTCATCCTCATGAGTTCTCACTCTACTATGATATTTAATTCTGACTTTTAGATTTAAATCTAACCCCTCTTTCTTGATGGAAGAGGGGTTTTTTTGTTAGAGATATGGCATAGAACGAACTCTTTGCGCCTCATTTGTTCCAGCAGAATGAAGAAAGCTTGTGACATCACGTAAGTATTTTTCCATGGGTGCTTCTGTCATATATCCTTTTCCACCCCATACTTCCATAGAACGTTTTGCAATACGGAAACATGCTTCTGAAGCAAAAACCTTAGCCATGTAACCCAATTTAGGGTCATATCCTTCATCACGCATAGCCATGTAAGCCGCATAATGTAAAGTTTGACGAGCCGCTTGATAATCGATGTAACAATCAGCAAGCATGAAACCTACCCCTTGATGTTCAATAATAGGTTTGCCGCCTTGAATTCGATTGTGAGCATGTTTGACAGCATCTTCATATGCAGCTCGTGCTGGTCCAAGTGCTGTTGCGGCAGACTCGATCACAGATCCACGTGAAAATGAACCGGAACGCGCTTTGACTCCTCCTCCAATTTCGGTCACTCGATTAGAGTCAGAAACTACACAGTCTTTGAAGATTAATTCTGCATTTTGCGAAAGACGTTGACCCATTTTTTCATGAATTAAAAGGTCAGATTCTGTTCGAGAACGCTAGAATTGTAGAAGCTTTATCAAGTTACATTTATGCATCCAACTTATTACCGAATTCAGCATTGATACGTCGTGACCTCGCGCGTGTCCAACTGGAATTGGGAGGCCCTAAATATCTTGATTCTGCAATCAAAAATTTGAAAGCTTCAGTTGCACTTGAACCACGATCTGCCTTCAATTGGCACCTCCTTGCTGTTGCACACGGTCGTAAAGGTAATCTAGGACATAGTTCAATAGCGCTCGCGGAGGAGGCTCTTCTACGGGGAAAACCTAAAATCGCAGAATTTCATGCTGGACGTG
>CAYWAX010000142.1:0-4874 GCA_964456425.1 uncultured Nitrospinaceae bacterium
GAACTAGACCAAGATGTCAAAAAACTTTTAAAGAATATAAATGTCGAGTTCATTCTTCTAACAAGAGGAAAGGATGGAATGACTCTTTTTGACAGGAAAGGTCGTATTGGTCATGAACCTGCAAATGCTAAAGAAATTTTTGATGTCACTGGTGCTGGAGATACTGCAACAGCAGTATTCACCATGGGACTACTTGGCTCCTCTACTCTCAAAGACACTTTATACCTCAGTAACCTTTCCGCTGGAATTGTAGTAGGAAAAGTAGGAACCTCAACTCTAACAGGAAATGAGTTAAAAGATTCCATAGGAAATAACCAGGTCTCTTTTTCCAACAAAATAATTCCAAAAGATAAAATTGCAAGTGTAATCAACAACTTAAGAATAAAAGGAAAGAAAATAGTATTTACTAATGGTTGTTTTGACATTTTACATTCAGGTCATATTGAATATTTAGAAAGAGCGAGAGGTCTCGGAGACATTTTGATTGTTGGGCTAAACAGCGACTCTTCTGTGAGACGACTCAAAGGACAAGGAAGACCATTTAATCAACAAAAAGAAAGAGCAAAAATGCTTGCTTCTCTTTCTTCAGTGAATCTCGTTTCAATTTTTCATGAAGATACTCCTCTTAAACTTATACAAAATATCAATCCGGATATTCTTACAAAAGGAGGAGATTATTCCGCTAAAGAAATAGTCGGAGCTAAATTCGTAGAAGAAAACGGGGGATATGTCCAAATCTTACCTTTTGTAGAAGGTATTTCCACAACGGGAATAGTAAAAGGAATTGTTCAAAAACATAACTCTTTTAACTTCAAGAAGAAGAAATGACAAGAAAGAAAATCGTTATTACTGGCGCTGCAGGTTTTATTGGCTCTCGATTAGCAATAGAGTTTATAAAATCAGGACAAGAAGTAGTTCTTGTAGATAAACTTTCGCACTTTAAGACACGACCTCAAATTTCTGAAATTTATAAAAGTGTAGAAAATACGGAAAGAATTGATAGAGACGAACTTAAAATTTGGTTAGAAGACAATCAATCTTTTTGTAAATACATTTACCATCTTGGGGCATGCACGAATACTTTTGAAATGAACAAAGAATACTTGCTAGAAATTAATACTCAATACTCAAAACAATTATGGAAAATAGCTACTAAACACGAGATCCCTTTCTTTTACGCTAGTAGTGCAGCCATTTATGGGAGTGGAGAAAAAGGATATGATGACGAAGTATCCCCTAATGTTTTCAAACCGTTAAATCCATATGGTCTTTCAAAACAACTTTTTGATTGCTGGGTATCGAATAGAAGTGAGAAGGAAAAACCACCTATATGGGCTGGGTTTCGTTTTTTCAATGTTTATGGTTTTGGAGAAAAACATAAAGGAAAAATGTCTAGTGTTTTTCGACATGCATTCGATCAGATCAATGAAACTGGAAAAGTAAAATTATTTCGTTCTCATAAAAATGGCATAGAAGATGGCTTTCAAAAAAGAGATTTTATTTTAGTTGATGATATCGTAACTCTCCTAATCGGATTAACTGTTCAGAACCTACCTAACGACATTTACAATCTAGGAACCGGAAATGCAAAAACTTTTATTGAATTAGCAGATTCGGTTTTTCATGCTATGGACAAAAAAAAGAATATTGAATTTATTGATACTCCAATAGAAATTAGAGAAAATTATCAATACTTTACGCAAGCAAAAATAGAAAAACTCAGAAATAGTGGTTTTAAGAATCAATTCACTTCTTTGGAAAAAGGTTCCGAAATCTATTGGGAAAGAATCAAAAACAATCTTTTGGTTCCTCCGTTAACACATAGAGGATAAGATAAATATATATGCAAATTTCATTATTAGGGAGTGGAAGTAGAGGGAATTCTACATTGATGAAATATAACAATTCTGCGTTTCTTATTGATGCTGGTCTAAGTGGAAAACAAATTACAGAACGTCTTTCTACACATAAGATTAGGCCAACAGACTTAAGTGGCATTATATTAACTCATGAACACATTGATCATATTAGAAGTGCAGGGACTCTAGCAAGGAAATGGAATTTGCCGATCTGGACAAATAGAGGAACTATGGATAATAGTAAAAAATTTCTAGAACGAATTCCAAAATATATAGAAATTGAAGTTGGAGAACCCTTCCCTATCTGCGGTTTAAAAGCAGAGCCATTTACTATACCTCATGATGCTGCTGATCCTTTTGGACTGATTTTCACATCAGAAAATGGTTACCGTATAGGATTAGCAACTGACATGGGATTTGCAACTCGCTTAGCCAATAAAAAATTGGAAGGACTGCAAGGGATAGTTTTAGAATTTAATCACGATTCACAAATGCTTCTAAATGGCCAATACCCATGGACTGTAAAACAAAGAATCAAGGGCAAATTGGGTCACTTAAATAACTATGATGCGGGAATTCTATTAAATAAAATAGCTAATCAAGAACTAGAATGGGTCGTTTGTGCTCATATAAGCAAAGAGAACAACTCAGACTCACTTATCATGACGAACGTTAATGAAGCTCTCAAACAAAAAAATAGTCAAAATACAAAACTTAAGACGAAAGTCTGTATTGCATCACAAGAGAAGCCAACTGAATTATTAGGATTTATTTGATTTATGGAAGGGGGAAAGAATTGATAAACAGATATTCTAGACCAGAAATGAAAAAGATTTGGGAAGAGGACATGAAACTTCAATGTATGTTAGATGTGGAAATTGCCGTATGCGAACAATTAACTTCTGAAGGGAAGATTCCTAAAGAATCAATGCAAATAATTAAAGAAAAAGCAAATTTCAATCCTGAAAGAATTAGAGAGATAGAGAAAACAACAAAACACGATGTAATTGCTTTCTTAACAAATGTTGCAGAGTACGTTGGAGAAGAATCTTGTTATATTCATCTAGGCTTAACTAGTAGTGACGTTTTAGACACTGGCTTAGCATTACAACTCTCTAAAACAGTTACCATACTTATAGAAGATATTAAAAAATTAAAGATTACATTAAAAAATAGGGCTATAGAGCATAAAAAAACTCTTATCACTGGCAGAACTCATGGAATGCAAGCTGAGCCAACCACTCTTGGACATAAACTTGCTATTTGGTATGGAGAATTCGATAGAGCAGAAAAAAGAATGGAAAGAATAAAAGAAATAATAGGCGTCGGAAAGATTTCTGGAGCAGTAGGAGTAAATCCACATATATCACCGGCAACAGAAGAAAAAATCTGCTTCAAACTCGGACTAAAGGCAGCTCCTGCAAGCAGTCAAATTATCCAAAGGGACCGTCATGCAGACTTTCTTTTAATGCTTGCCTTGACTGCCTCTAGTATTTCTAAAGTTTCTACTGAAGTAAGACATTTACAAAGAAGTGAGGTTGGAGAAGCAGAAGAGTTTTTTAGTAAAGGTCAGAAAGGAAGTTCTGCAATGCCTCACAAAAGAAACCCCGTCGTATCAGAACAACTTTGTGGTCTTGCAAGAATTATTCAATCGAATGCTTCAGCCGCTCTACAAAATGTATCTCTTTGGCATGAAAGGGATATAAGTCATTCATCTGTTGAGAGAGTAATTCTTCCTGATAGTTCAATTTTATTAAATTACATGTTAAACAAACTAAATGAAGTTATAGAAAACTTGGTTGTTTATAAGGATAAAATGAAAGAGAACTACGAAAAATCAAACGGCTTACTGATGAGCGAACATGTGATGTTAGCTTTGATAAGAAAATCAAAGATGACAAGAGAAGATGCATATGCCATTGTCCAGAAATCTGCGATGAAAGTTTTTCATGATGGGGATAATTTTATTGAACTGCTGAAAAATGATAATAAGATAAAAGAGGTTCTAACAATAGAAGAACTTGAAAGTTGTTTTGATTTGGATGCTCATTTTAAAAATATCGAAAATATCTTCAATCGAGTTTTCGATAATTAAATATTTTTCTTAAAAAAATTGGAACTTTAAAAAAGAAAGGTCATACGATGGAAAAAAGAGAGCAACTATATGAAGGAAAAGCAAAAATAATCTATAAAACAGATGATGAGAGTAAATATATAGCATTTTTCAAGGATGATGCTACAGCTTTTAATGGGAAAAAAAGTGGGACAATTGAAGCAAAAGGAATATTTAACAACAAGATTTCCTCAAAGATTTTTGAAGTAATAGGAAAAAAAGGGATTCCAACTCACTACATAGGAACTCTCTCAGATAGAGAGATGTTAGTAAAAAAAGTAGAAATAATTTTAGTAGAAGTAGTAATTAGAAATATCGTAGCAGGTAGCATGTCTAGAAGAATGGGTGTTGAAGAAGGGATGCCATTACCTAACACAATCGTAGACCTTCATTATAAAGATGATGATTTAGATGACCCTTTAATCAATGAAGATACAGCAATAGGATTTAATCTTGCAACTAAAGAAGAACTAGAAATAATGAGAAAATATGCTTTAGAAGTTAACAACTTACTTAAAGATTTTTTCTCAACTAAAAACATAGACCTAGTAGACTTCAAACTTGAATTTGGGCGTTGTCCAGATGAAAACAATAAGATAATTTTAGCAGATGAAATCACACCCGACAGTTGTAGGTTTTGGGAAAAAGGTACCGGCAGAAAAATAGACAAAGACCGCTTTCGACATGATCTTGGCAATATAGAAGATGCATACGCAGAAATAGAGAAACTAGTTATCGACTAATTTCATGATTGAGGATCTAATGAAAAAGGCACGTGTACATGTCACATATAAACAGGGAGTATTAGACCCTGAAGGTCAAATAGTAATGCAATCTCTTACATCTATAGGATTTAAAGGCATAGAAGATGTAAGAATCGGAAAGTACATAGAAATAGATTT
>CAYWAX010000143.1:0-4826 GCA_964456425.1 uncultured Nitrospinaceae bacterium
AGTTAAATCTTACATTTTAAAATAACCACTTTAAAGCGAGTTTTAAATGGAATTGCCTGTTTTTACAATAATCGGACGTCCAAATGTTGGAAAATCTACACTTTTTAATAGGATTGTAAGAAAAAGAAAGGCGATTGTTTCTCCTGAACCAGGTATGACAAGAGATAGGAATTATGAAGTTGTTGAACATTACGGAAAAAACTTCTTCTTAGTGGATACAGGAGGATTTACTGAATCTGTCACTGATCCTTTTAACGATCTTATTAAATCTCAGATTTTCGAGTCCTTGAAAGAATCTAATGTTATTTTGTTTGTGGTGGATGGAATAGACGGAATTTTAAATGACGATTTCGAAATAGCTAAATTAGTAAGGGAGAGCAAGAAACCAACAGTCTTAGTCATGAATAAATCTGATGCGAATGCGTCGCAATACAATCTTGCTGATTTTTATAAATTAGGATTTGACGACCCACAAAGTGTATCTGCCGAACATTCCAAAGGTATTGAAGCATTGATTGATAAAGCGTTCACTTTTATTAAAAAAAGTAATTATGAAAATATTGATAAAAATGAGATAGGAGTTTCTATTTTAGGGAGAGCCAATGTAGGAAAATCTTCTCTCCTTAATTATTTGCTTAAAGAAGAACGTTCATTGGTAAGCGAAATTCCAGGTACAACTAGAGACCCAATTGATTCTTTTTGCAGTAGAGGGAACCAGACCTATAGGTTTATTGATACAGCTGGAATAAGAAAAAAATCAAGAAAGTCAATATCTAAAAATGAAGTAATTAGTATGCTTTTTTCATACAGGAGTATTTTCAGGTCTGACCTTTGTGTATTAATGATTGACGCAAAAGATGGACCTTCTACAATTGATTCGCAGATTGCTAGTCAGATAGTTGAATCTGGGAAATCTTGTCTGATAGTCATTAATAAATGGGATTTATTGGAGAAGGAAACGAAGACATTTGATGAAATGGTCTTAGATATCCGGGAAAAATTACCACAAATGAGATTTGCACCAATTTTGTCTATTTCAGCTTTAACTGGTCTCAGATGTGAAAAGATATTTGATATGGTTCATACATCAATAAATGCTTCGAAAACAAGAATATCAACATCTATTTTAAATGAACATCTCAAAAGATGGATTGAATCACATCCTCCTCCTTATGATCATCGTGGAAAGAGAACCCCTATGGTATATGCCACTCAAATATCAATACAGCCGCCACATTTTATGTTTTTTTTGGGTAAGATAAAGAAATCTTCTTTTACACAATATTCAAGATATCTAGAGAATAGAATTAGAGAGGATTTTAATTTTGAAGGTAGTAGTATGAGAATTACTTTTAGGTCAAAGTAATAAAAAAATAACAACCTAAAGTTAAGATTCTTCTTTAATTACTCCCGTTAAAGTATTTAAACTGATTGACAAAATAATATTTGAGTTGCCATACTAAGTAATTAAAACTTAATAATTCAATTCAACTATTTTTTTCTAAACTACGGGTGGAAGGAAAATGGCCAAATATACTTCTGAAGATATTCGAAATGTAGTTTTTTTAGGAGAAGGTGGCAATGGAAAAACTTCTTTGGTTGAAGCTTGCCTTTTCGCATCTGGAAATACAGACAGGCAAGGAAAAATTGATGAAGAAAACTCTATTCTAGATAGTGAGCCTGAAGAACACAAAAGAAGATCCTCTATACTTTCCTCTGTAGCACATGCAGATTGGGATTCTTCAAGATTCAATCTTATAGATACTCCCGGATTCTCTAATTTTATTGCGGATACTATTGCATCCATTAGAGTTGCCGATAATGCAGTGCTTGTTATGAGTGGTCATTCTGAACCTAAAGTAATTACTGAAAAAACATATAATTGGGCCACAAATGAAAATATTCCAACATTCATATTTATCAATCAAATGGACCATGAACAAGCAGATTTAAATTCGTCTTTAGAAAATGCTGAAAAATCCCTTGGAAAGAGAGTGGTTCCACTAAATATACCTGTCGGTAGTGGGGGAAACTTTACTGTTGTAGTTGATCTTTTAACTGGCAAAGCATTTCAGTATGATGACGGAGGTAACGGTAAAGGAAAAGAAGTCGATATTCCATCTGAGATAAGTTCCGATATAGAAACATATCGTTCAAATCTTTTTGAATTTGCTGCTGAGACTAGCGAAGATCTTCTAGAGAAATTTTTAGAAGAAGGAGAGCTTTCTTCACAAGAACTAGTTCAAGGGCTTAAGAATGGGATATCAGATTCTACCTTTCTTCCTGCTCTCTTCGGTTGTGGATTGAAAAATATTGGTACCGATTTGCTAATGAGAGCACTTGTAGATTTCGGAATGAATCCTGTTCAGAGGATTTCCCAAACAAATATTGGTGTGTTAAATGAAAATGGAGAAGAATCAACTATATCTACTGATAATAATTTCAGGGCTTTAGTTTTTAAAACTGTCGTGGATTCTTTTGCAGGAAAGTTAAATTATTTCAGGATATTTTCAGGAAAAACTTCATCGGATAGTTCTGTATTTAATCCTTCAAAAAAAGAAAAAGAAAGATTGGGAGCATTACTATTTCTGCAAGGAAAGAATCAAAGTCCTGTTGATTCTGAATTAGTTCTAGGGGATATCGCAGCGGTAGCAAAATTAAAATTTACAGAAACAGGGGACACTTTATGTGATTCAGAAATTAATGAGAGTTTTAAGTCGATTGCATTTCCCTCTCCTGTAATTTCCTATGCAGTAGCTCCTAAAAGTAAGGGTGACGAAGAAAAATTAAGCACTGCATTTGCTAGAATGAGAGATGAAGACCCGGTTCTGGAAGTAAGTAGAGACCCGCAAACACAAGAAATGTTAATTAGTGGTTTAGGTGTTTTACACTTAGAAATTGTGGTTGAAAGATTAAAAAGAAAATATGGAGTAGAACTAGAGATGCAGACTCCAAGAGTCCCTTATAAAGAAACTATCAGAGGCAAATCAAAAGTCCAAGGAAGATATAAAAAACAGACAGGTGGAAAGGGTCAATTTGGAGACACTTGGCTGGAGATAGAACCTTTAACCAGAGGTGAAGGTTTTAAATTTACCGATAAAATAGTAGGTGGTGTAATTCCAAAAACCTATATCCCTGCAGTAGAAAAAGGCATTGTGGAAGCTATGGATACAGGGAGTCTAGCTGGATATCCCGTAACAGATATAGCAGTTACTTTATTTGATGGGAGTTTTCATGCTGTTGATAGTTCGGAAATGGCATTTAAAATAGCCGGATCTCTGGGTTTCAAAAAAGGAATGTTGGAGTGTAGACCAGTTTTGTTAGAACCTATTATGAATATGGAAGTAATTATACCTGAAGAATTTATGGGTGATGTTATTGGAGATTTGAATTCTAGAAGGGGTAGGGTGCTTGGCATGGACGCGGGAAGTGCAGGGAAGCAGGTTGTGAAAGCTGAGGTTCCTATGGCTGAAGTACTTAATTATGCACCCTCTTTACGATCCATGACTGCAGATAGGGGAGATTTTACAATTGAATTTAGTAAATATGAAGAAGTCCCAGGACAAATTGCAGAAAAAGTAATTAGTGAATCTGTTGTTGCCGATGAGGAATAATTGTCAATTAATCTAATTGCAAAATGGTAATATTATGGCAAATAAAAATAAAGCAGCGCAAAATATTCCTGATAAATTGTTTTTTAAAATAGGAGAGGTATCTGAATTAGCGGGTACAAAGCCTCATGTGCTAAGATATTGGGAAAAAGAATTTCCTGTTTTAAAACCTACTAAAAGTGATACAGGGCAAAGAGTATATAGAAAAAAAGATGTTGAATTGATCATGGAAATTAGAAGATTGCTGTATGATGAAAACTTCACAATTTCTGGTGCAAAAAAGCAATTTAAAAGAAAATATACAAGAACAAAAAAAATGCCTGAAAAAAAAGATTTAGTTTCAACGAAAGTTGTTTCCGATTTAGATACAGCATTGATAAAAAATGAACTTGAAGAAATATTGAAATTATTGAAGAATTGAAAGTATTATGACATCCGATCCTAAATCAAATTTAAATGAAAACGATCCGTTACAATTGTTCGTTAAAAAATCTCTCTTATTTTTGAGCACTTATAAGATATATTTAATTTGTTCATCTATAACTATTATTGTTTTGGCAATTGGAAGTTTCCTTTATTTTCAAAATCAAGAAAAATTATTGGCGGCAACTAAGAAATATTTAGTAAATGCCAATAATCAATTTCAGAAAGAAAAATATAATGAATCTGCTAAATCTTTTTTAGATGCAATCAGTACTAGTCCTAACAAAAATATTACTAACAGAGCTAAATTAGGATTATCCAACGTTTATAAGTCCCAAAAGAAATATAATGAGGCTATAGAAATTCTTAATTCTGCTTGGTCTGATATAAAGAATTATAAAGAAGAAAAGAATTCTATTGAATATGAGTTAATCTTTCGCTCGCTTATTTCGATACACATGAAGAACAAAAATTGTGCAGAAATATCAAAGTTAATTACTCGAGAATTTAAAATAAAAAAAAAAGATGATTTATTTCTTGAACTAGGTAGATGTTATATCAATGCAGGAAAAACTGAGAAGTCTTTAGAGGTTTTTAAGGAACTCCTGAAAAAATACCCAAAGAGCCCATTTGTCACAAATCAAATAAAGTTGTTGAAGTCTACAGGGAAAATATAATCGATGATAACATATATTATGTAAAATGATTATATTCTAATATCAACCTCTTTCTTTGTAGAGTCGGAAGCTCCTTTAACATCAGGAATAAATCCCATATCTTTAATCATTGCAT
>CAYWAX010000144.1:0-4815 GCA_964456425.1 uncultured Nitrospinaceae bacterium
TTTTGACAATGAATGCTTTAGGAACTTCTCCCCATTTATCATCAGGAACTGCTACTACTGCAACTTCTAATACAGCTTCATGCGAAGCTATTGTTTTCTCTATCTCAATAGTAGATATATTTTCTCCTCCAGAAATGATGATATCTTTTGCTCTATCTTGTAGATCGATATATCCATCTTCGTAGGTGATAGCAATGTCTCCGCTACGAAACCAGCCGCCTTTAAATGCTTCTTCGGTTGCTTTTGGATTTTCATAATATCCGGCCATGATGGTATTTCCTCTCATCATCACCTCTCCTTGTGTCTTTTTATCCCAAGGAACACTTTTCATCTCGTCGTCTTTTACATCACATTCTCCCGTCATGACAAACGGCACGCCCTGTCTTGATTTTAAATGTGCGCGATCTTCATTGTTTAGTGTGTCCCAATCGGGATTCCATGTACAAACCGTATGTGGTCCATAGGTTTCGGTTAATCCATAAACATGAACTATCGTTCCTCCGAGTTCTTCTTCTATTGTTGCAATGATAGTTGGAGAAGGTGGGGCTCCTCCAGTCATTACCATGACAGGTTGAGGAAAAGGACCGTTTTTCGCTGCAGGATGGTTGCTTAAACCTGTTAGAACTGTTGGTGCAGCACAAAAATGTGACACTTTTTCTTCTCTTATTAATCTAAAGATTTCCTCAGGTTCGTTAGTTCTGAGACAAATATGTCTTCCTCCAACAGATGTGACTCCCCATGGATAACACCAGCCATTACAGTGAAACATAGGAAGAGTCCATAAATAATTCATATACACAGAACCTCTAGCTTCCAGAATTCCGGATAATGCATTTAAATAGGCCCCTCGATGTGTGTACATTACTCCTTTTGGTTTTCCTGTGGTTCCACTTGTGTAATTAATAGAAATTGGTGTGAGTTCATCTTCTATTTTCCATGGCAATTGATTATTTTCTGAAGAATTTATTAAATTTTCGTATTCTGGTCCTTCAAATATCGCATCTTTTTCACTTAAACCTGCTTGCTGGTCAATCACATTAATAAAAGTCTCAATTTTAGAAAACTTTTCTTTGTGAGACCTTAAAGGAATTGCAAGTTCTGCATCCGATACAAGAATTTTTGCGCCAGAGTGGTCGCATATATAGGCAATTTCATCTGGAGAGAGGCGAGTATTCATTGCTACTAAAATTGCTCCTAGCAGTGGTACAGCAAAATGTGCTTCTAGCATAGGGGGAATATTTGGACAAAGATATGCAACTCTATCTCCTGGTTGTATTCCTTTATTTTTTAAAGCAGAAGCGCATCTTTGAATGCGATCAGAGAATTCGCCGTAGCTATATTTTTGAAGACCATACATTATGGCTTCTTTGTTTTTATATACCCATTGATTTCTTTCTAGAAAACTTAAAGGACTAAGAGGAGAAAAGTTTACAGATTTTTCAATATCCATATGACTGCTCCTTTATTCCTAAATCGAAAAGTTTTCGCCATTCAATTCGATAGTGCTTGTAAGTGGAACGGCAGCTTGTAACATCTTTTCTGCAAAACAACCCTGTTTTGCATTTTTAATAAGTTGTTCTATTTTCTCTCTAGGCTCTTCTGAATTTACAATGAAATGTGTTCTTGCAGCTGAACAGCCTGAGTCGACTGTATTTTTTAAAACGGATCCTTTAAGAAAATAGTCTAAATCTACATTTACAGTAGCTTTTCCAACAGAGAGTTTCATCATATGCGCGTACCGCGCAAGTTGTGTTAATAGTCAGAATCCAATTCCCATAGCAATATAACAAAGAGGTTGTGGATGCGAATCTTCTCCTCCTATTCTTGGTGGTTCATCGCACAGAACTTCAAAATCCCTGTGATACCCAATTTTAAGTTGGCCCTTTCCTTCAATAGTTTCTGTACTTGCAGACATGGTGAAAGCGTAACCTTGTTTAGGTAATTCTGGTTTGTCTATGGTTCTCTCTCCAGGTACTGCACTATCTTTTCGAGGATCTAGTGGTTGTTCGCTCAACGTTTTTCTCCTAATTTTGAAAATAATATCTATTGTAGTTCATTACTAAAAAAAGACAAATTTCATTTTTGTCTATTCCTGTTTATAATGAATGAAATAAATTAATTTAAAAAAATGGAGGTTTCAATTGGATCGAGTGCCAGCGATTACTAGAGATGAAGCAAAAGGAGAAGTTGCTCGTTTATATAAACATGCGGATATTCTTCTCAGTAGAACACCGAATTCATGGATGGTTATGGCACGTCAGCCATTTGCGACAAAATTTATGTTGCCTCTTACATCTACATTGATGAGACAAGGGATCGGTTCTGTTTTAGAAACGAGAACAAAAGAATTGGCTATCATCAGAACGAGTCAAGTGAATGAATGTGCGTATTGACTTGCTCATAATGAGCCGGTCGGACGATCGGTAGGTCTTTCTGATGAATTGCAAAACATGATGCGCTCAGGTGAGTATAAGGATTCTCCTGAATTTTCTGAAAAGGATCGTGCAATTATTGAATGGGCAGAACATGTTGCTAGGGGAACAGCTAGCAAACGTGATGATATTTATGAGAATGTCTCCAATCATTTGTCCGACGTCGCATTAGTTGAACTTACTATGACTATTTGTTATCTAGATATGAGGAATAAATTTAATGATGCAATGAAAGTCCCGATTGAAGAAAAAAATTATATTGAGCGTTCCCTGAATCGAAAGAAAGATCCTGCGGAATTAAAAGCCTATCTTCAATCGGTTATCGATGAATGGCCGGAAGAATTTCCTGAAGAAATAGCTTGATAGTAAACTAAATTTGAAGAAATCAAAAAGAACTTGTTGCGATAGAATTTATTGTTTCAATATTTCCTTTTGCCCCAAGACCAATGCAATCGCCATAAGACATGATTCCGCTTGAATTGTTATGAGACCATTCGGTGATAGTGGGTTCTTTTGCAAAGTGTCCAACCTCATGAGCAAGGTCAGTATTATTTAAAGATAAGGCTAGAGCCAGAGCCATAGATTTGCCTACTAATGATTCATAAGATGCACTGATTACGCATTTTTTCCCTGCGCTTTCGAGTAGGTTCGCAATTTTCTTTGCTATCAGCACTCCACCGAATTTAGAAATTTTTATGACTCCTACATCTAGGGCGTCTTCTTGTACTAAAATTTCTGCATCTTGAAGCGAGAATAAAGATTCATCTACTGCGACGGGAATTCCCATTTCTCTTATTTCTCTACAGATTTCAAAGCAACGATCATTGGATGGAAGGACTGGTTGTTCAAAATGCTGGACTGCAACTGGTAAGATTAGGTTGCAAAATTCAAAAACTTCTTCATTCGTATAGCCACCATTGGCATCCATTCTTATTTCGATATCCTCCCCGAATTCTTCTCTTAATGCGATAAGACGGTTTGCATCATCCTTTACATTCACTCCCACTTTTACTTTCACAGTAGAAATACCTTCAGAAAGATACTTTTTTGTTTTCTGTATTGCATCTTCAGGAGATTCCAGACCAATAGGGCCATCTAAATTTGCTTGAGTATGACTTCCTCCCAGTTTTTCAAGGAAAGATTTTTGTTCTCTTTTGGACTCAATATCTAGTAATGCACATTCGATGGATGAGCGAGCAGCCTTAAGTTCAGATAAATCGTGAAGATCATCTATTACGTTTGAGTTTGAAACAGGTTCAATTTCTGACATTTTTTTTAGAGATTCTGTGATGGTTTGCATAGCCTTTGTGGCGTTGTCTGCTTTCTCGGTTGTGAAAATAATAGGCATCATTTCTCCCCAACCCTCATTGCCCTTTTCGTCTTCTAGCCGAAGAAGAGTTCTCTCTAAAAAGTCCACCGCGCCATATCGATTACGGGATTTTTGTTCTACCTTGCTTTTGATAGTCCAAATGTTTGCATTTTCAATTTTCATTTTTCCCTCAAGAAAGAATCGATTAATCTTTTTCAACTCTATTTTTTATAATCTCTTGTCCTAGCAATCATATTCCATTTCAAAGAAGTTTTAATTTGTTTTATTTTGTATGATATCAGGTCATAACAAAAGAGTCTTTCAACTTTCAAATCACTTCGTCTGTAGAATGTCAATTCGTTACAAATATGATAGGTTTACTGAGTTTTAATTTGCCGGGGTGGCGGAATTGGTAGACGCACTGGATTCAAAATCCAGCGAGGTAAACCCTCATGGGGGTTCGAGTCCCCCCCTCGGCACCAAACTCAATCTCTTTGAGTCCCATAAAATAAGGGATTCAGAGAGATTGCACTTTTTTCGGAGATTGAGTGGTACGGAAAGTGGTACGGATTTCAGATTATTCATTCTCTGCTCCGTTGTTATTGATACTGGCGACCAAGTCCCTGTTTCTTAGAATCACAGAGAACAGTTTCCCAGAAGCCAGTTCCCAGTCCTTGAAAATTTCTTTTGCTAATAAGTAGGCTCCGAATCTGGAGAGCCAGTCATGTTCAAATTCATTTGCTGAGTCTGCAAAAAATTCGAAAACTTCTGGAGTGTCCACATTGATTTCTGACAGGTCTCCAAATTTCTTTTTGTAAAGTTCGTTCCATTCGTTTTCAAAATAGAAAGTTGCTTTGCAACATCTCTCTCGAATTGCTTCGAGCAAAGCGTGAACTTCTATTTGATAATCATAGATGTGATCATACTCCCTAATATAAATACTTAAACTTTCGTATTCGGGTTTTCGGCTACCGCATCGCGCACGTACTCATCTTCGTCTTTCGCCAGTTTTTCAAGGAGCGATAGGGGCGTGCTCGGGTTTTTGGCTACCCCCCAGCGCACGTCCTCATCTTT
>CAYWAX010000145.1:0-4796 GCA_964456425.1 uncultured Nitrospinaceae bacterium
AATTTTAAGAAATTTTTCATTTGATTC
Organism: uncultured Nitrospinaceae bacterium; assembly: GCA_964456425.1. Lineage (GTDB taxonomy): Bacteria > UBA8248 > UBA8248 > UBA8248 > UBA8248 > UBA3496. Next base: position 28 of record CAYWAX010000145.1, read on the forward strand.
TTTCGGTATTAATTTTAGAGTTAACAATTTTCTCTTTTTCCAAAATTTCTCAGTATTTTTTTCAGTATTTTCTAAACTGATTTGAAACTCACTAGAAAGATCAATTTTCTCAGACAAAAAAATAATCGGATTTAAATTCTGTTTTCCTTTTGATATTTCCCTGTGCAAAACTTGCTTGAATTTAGGAGTGTAAATCCATATCGAATTTTTATTACTTACAAAAATTTGTTTCTGTGGTTTTGTATAAAGAATTTTTATTTTTCCTGGTTTTTTAATATACAAGAATCCTCTTGAAGAAGTTTTTACCCCTAAAGATTTTATGAAGTTTCTTTGCTCAAATTCCGAGCGAATTGATGTTGTCTCGTTTAGCCTGTCCTGAACTTTCAGAATTATTTCATGCAACGATCTATCATTAGATATCGCATCTATAGGAGTGCAAAACAAAGAAACAAGAGATATCAAAATTGCGTTTCTAATTTTCATTTACTATCAATCCCAACCTCTAGACCTGGAAAAAGAAAACCTTCCGGAAAAGACTGCATGTTGAAATTATATTGTGTTTTTCTGTTTTCCAAATAAACCTTTTTATTGGCAATTAGTTTCACTGCGATCGGATATATTTTATGTTCAAACTTAAGAATTCTCTTTGTTATCTTATCTTGGTCATCATCTGGCAGTATAGGAACAGAAGCTTGCATTATAATAGAACCAGTATCTATCCCCTCATCTACGTAATGTACAGTGCACCCACTTATTCTTACACCAGAATCCAAGGCTTGTTTCTGAGCATTTAAACCAGGAAAAGATGGGAGTAAAGATGGATGGATATTAATTATCTTTCCCGTAAATTTTTTCACAAAGAAATCAGGAATAATTCTCATAAATCCTGCACAACAGATCAAATCAATATCAATCTCTTCTAAATCATTCGCTAATTTTCTATAGTTACTCTTATCTTTGAAATTATATACTTCAGTTCTTATATTAGACTCTTCAGCTCTCGTTAACGCATATGCATTCTTATTATCAGAGACAACCAACGAGATTACAGCTGGATAATCTTTTAATTTAGATGCATCAATTAATGCTTGCAAATTTGATCCATTTCCTGAAACCAGAACGACTATTTTCAAATCTTTAATTTCATTCATTATGAATTTATTCCATTGATTACAACTTTTTGCTCACTATTTTTATTTTGTACTATTTTTCCAATTATAGAATATTCAATATTATTTGAATCAAAATCCTGAATTGATTTTTCGTATATTTCTTTATCCAAAATAACAACCATGCCAATACCCATATTAAATGTCCGAAACATCTCTCTTCTGTCGACAGGGCCTTCTTTTTCTAGAAATTTAAAAATTTCCGGCACATCCCATGTAGAAGGATCGATATTTGCCTGTAATTCATTAGGCAAAACCCTGGAAACATTCTCTAGCAGACCACCACCAGTTATATTTGCCACAGCATTTAAACTACCCGTAGATTTTAAAAACTTAATTTCTTTAGAGTAAATCTTGGTTGGCACCATAAGTATTTCAATGAGTGATTTGTCAAAACCAGGATATATTTTTGACAAATCATATCCTTCTAATATTTTTCTTACCAAAGTATATCCATTACTATGGATCCCCGATGAAAATAGACCAATTAGGATATCTCCATTTTTAACTTTTTCCCTTCCTAAAATTTCATTTTCTTCAACTATACCTACAGAAAACCCTGCTAAATCATATGTATTTTCTTCATAGAGATCAGGCATTTCTGCAGTTTCGCCTCCAAGAAGTACACAACCAGAATAATCACATCCAGAAATAACTCCTTCTAAAACCTTTTCTAAGTTAGGATGCTGAATTTTTCCAGTAGCTATATAATCTAAGAAAAAAAGTGGATCGGCTCCAGTTGTCAAAAGATCATTTACGCACATCGCAACAAGATCTACACCTATAGTATTGTGAATTCCTGAAGAATGGGCATACATAATCTTAGTTCCAACTCCGTCAGTACCTGAAACTAGGACGGGATTCTTGTAACCTGAATCCAATTTAAACATACCTGCAAAATTAGAAAGATCGTTATTTTTAAGATTTGAATTTGTCAAAAAGTTTTTCTGCATAAGGGAGGAAATAGAACTAGTAAATTCATTAGCATTATCAATATCTACTCCGCTATCCTTATAGGATACTTTCTTTTCTTTCATTATAGTTAACTTTCTTTATGTAAAAAATTCTTTTTTTAAAATCTTAGTAATTTGAATATTCATGCTGTGCCCACTTTTTTCTGCATAAATTTTTCCTGTGATAGGCGCTCCTGCTAGGGAAAAATCACCTAACAAATCTAAAATTTTATGCCTTACAAATTCATCCATAAATCTTAATTCGGTATTCACAACTTTCTCATCATCAACAAGCACAACATTTCCCCAGCGTCCACCCTCTCCTAAACCCATTTGCTCAATGGAATCTAGTGCAGAGACAAAATTAAATGTTCTTGCTGGGGCAATATCTGTTTTATATGAATCAATATCTTTCTGAACATATGTAAAACTCTGTATCCCTATAGGTTTCGGATAATCTAGTTTGTAAGTAATTTCAAATTCTTCAGATGGTTCAATCTTAATATATCCGTCTTCTGAATTTTGCTTCCCAACTTCATAAACCTTATCTATAACAATATGGTTAATCGATTTGTTCTGCTCGATTATCAACGCTTTTTCTATTTCTTCACAAAAAACAATAGACGAACCATCCATTATAGGAACTTCCGCTCCAATTTTTATTAATAAATTTGTAATACCATAGGCATACAAAGCACTCATGAGGTGTTCAATCGTTCTTGCAGAAACGGACCCATATCTTAGATTTGTAGAATAATTTGTATTGTCTACAAACATAACATCTGCAGGAATCGTTTCTGGGTTAGTCAAATTACCAAAATGAATTCCGCTATCAGGAGGAAGAGGTTCTAAAATCAAACCAGTTTTCAGTCCTGAATGAAGGCCCCTTCCATACAAAACTATACTTCTAGAAATAGTTTTTTGGGGTGACTCAATTTTATTCTGTAATTTTTTATTATTTAATTCCGGGATTTTGAAAAAAGTATATTTCTCCGTAGACAATGTATCTTTTTCTGACCATTTATCTTCTTTTGACTCAATAGCAGCAGCAATAACTCTAATTACGGTTTCCATAGAAAGAGGCTTTTCTATAAAATCGAAAGCTCCTATCTTCGTGGCCTTAACCGCTGTTTCAATATTTCCATGCCCAGACATCAAAATTACTTCTGAACGTAATTCTGAGTCTTTTACGGCTTGGAGTGTTTGAATACCATCTATACCTGGCATCCAGACATCTGCAAGAATCACATCAGGCGATTCTGAAAATGCTAATTCTATACCTTGTTCTCCAGAATTTGCTTTATAAACTTTATAACCTTCATCAGAAAGGATTGCTTCCAAACTAGAAGTAATTGCAGTTTCGTCATCAATAATAAGAACTGAACCATTACCCAACATTTATATACCTTTCAGGATTTTCGGTAGGCAATAAATCTTTTTTTGATGGTAATTGTATTTCAAAAATTGAACCAACAGGGATATTATCTTTCACTGAAATCAGACCATTATGGTCAGATATTATCCTATGGCAAATTGCCAAACCTAATCCCGATCCTCTTGCTTTTGTTGTGAAATAAGGGGAAAAAATATGTTCTTTTTCTCCCGCTAAAATGCCTTTCCCTTGATCTTTAATTTCAAATATCATCTTTTCCCTATCTTCATCACAAGAAACTTTAAATTGTATTTGCCCACCATTTTCCATAGATTCAAAAGCATTCTCAAGTAAATTAATAAATACTCTTTGTACCTGCTCTGGGTCTGCCATTAAAGATGGTAAATCATTAGGAATATCAGACTTTATTGTCACATTTTCTCTTCTATTATTATAAAGTCCAATTACATTATGAATTAAATCTTCAGTCTTACAAAGTCTTAGTCTTGGTTCAGGCATTCTTGCAAAACTACTAAATTCATCGATCATTTCCATTAAAACCTTTACTTGATTAACTATGGTATCCGTACACAATTCAAGAATTTGACCGAAATCCGGTGTGTTTTGGTCATATTTTGCCCTCATTCTCTGTGCTGACAATTGAATTGGGGTTAACGGATTTTTAATTTCATGTGCAATTCCTTGGGCTACTTCCCTCCAAGCGGCTACCTTCTGAGTTCTAATCAAATCAGTAAAATCGTCAAAAACAAGAACTGTCCCAAGCCTACTTCCATCTTGACTCTTTAAAAATGTAAGATTTGCATAGAGAACAAGCATTTTTCCATCTATAGGTAGTTCTATTTGCTTTGATAAATTGGAAATCTCATTAGAACTACTAGATCTTATTAAATTTCTTATTGGTTCTAAATACTCATTTTTAAAAATTTCATTAAATGGTTTTCCTATCACTGCATTTGGATTGATGTTTAGGAGTTCCGATGCAAATTGATTGAAAATAGTTACCTGTCCTCTTCTATTAACTGAAATAACACCAGTACGAACATTGTCTAACATTGCTTCCATATAAAGTCGGCGTCTATCGATTTCAAGATTCGACTTAGTAAGATTTTGTGTTTTGTCTTCAATTTCTTTTTTATTTGTCTGTAATTCTTTTGTCATTCTATTAAAGGCATTTACTAAAGTTCCAATTTCTCCTTCTGCTTTAGTTTCTACTCTATAACCTAAATCTCCCTCGGAAACAGCAATAGTTCCCTC
>CAYWAX010000146.1:0-4795 GCA_964456425.1 uncultured Nitrospinaceae bacterium
CCAGTATTCTCCCATTGCCCAATCTCCAGAAGAGTTTGTTTGCATAAACAGCATATTTGCATCGTGTCCTGGTACGTATGCGTGGGGTACTCCTTTATCTGTATATAAAACGCTATCTTTATTATCTGTATCCAAAAGGATTACTCCGTCTTGTCCTATAACTTCAAATCTTGCACTTTGGCCATAAGTTGGATATTTTGCAGGTAAAACACAGGAAATGCCTAAGTTAACTACTGTTCCGTCATTAAAAGTGATGATGGTCCATGTTACATCTTCTTTATCAAAACCCATCTCTTTGAAAACTCTAGAGTTTCCCCTTGCAAAAACCTCAACAGGATATAAGTCTTTCAAAAACCAGCATGCCATGTCCACATAATAGGTTAATACATCGTTAACCGGGGAAGCATGGGGCGATCGTTTTAACGGTTGCACGATCTGTGCTCTCGTGCTGTAAACTCTGGATTGAATTCCAATAATTTTACCTAATCTTCCTTGTTCAACTTGTTCTCTGGCAAGCATCCATCTTCTGTCATGTCTTCTGGAATATCCAATTCTCAGGTCTGTTCCTTTTTCCTCGAGTTTTTCTATAATTCGATCAGCCTCTTCTAAAGAAAGAGTAAGTGGTTTTTCTACAAAAACAGGTTTTCCTAGTTCGATCGCCTGTAAAATGGATTCTGTATGGTCATGTTCCGGAGTAGATACAAAAACGGCATCTACTTCAGGATTAGAAATAATTTCGTAGTTGTCATTTGATGAATAGTCAGCAGCAACATTCTCCGCTAAATTTTCTGCTTGTTGAGGATTCTTATCAGAAAGCGCTAGATATCGTACAGAAGGGTGGCTAGATGCAAGACTTGCTCGTAAACTTCCTATTCTGCCACAGCCTATAACTCCAATTCCGATTTGTTTTTTTTTCATGCTGTGCCCCTCTTAATGTTATTGAAAGTCTGTATCCCATAGACTTCTTATTTTTTTCATTGTCTCTTCATTTATTTTAGGACTTCCAGAGCAATTAGTAATTTCATCAATTTGATTTTCTTTAGAGAATCCAACAAGAACGGATGAGATAGCATCATTGTCTAAAATAAATCGAACAGAAGTTTCCGATATACTTTCATCACTCTCTGTAAGAATAGATTTTATCTTTTCTGCTCTTTGTACATCCATATTGTATTCGGATCCTATAGAAAGAAGTGGAAGTTCCCCTGCAAGAAAGTTTGTATCGTTGGTTAGGGCGCCTAAGGCAAGAGCTCGTATTCCTAAGATTCCTATTCCTATTTTTCTACATTTTTCTATAATTAAGTTATAGTTTATAGCGGTGAATTTATGATTGACGGTATGTCCTGCGCTCGGATTTAATAAATTATAATATATTTGGATAGTTTGAAATTCTTTAGTGCTTATAATTTGATCTAAAACTTTGGGGTCCCCTAAACCAGTAATTCCAAAGTATCTCACCTTATTATTTTTCTTCAGTTCTTTGAAAGCCTTCAAAATACCTTGGTCTTTGAAAATATCATGAGGGGATATGGAAAGAGGAACAGGCCACTTTCTATCCTCAGAGATAAAATTATGAATTTGTATGATATCTATATAACTTCTCTTCAGTCTATCTAAACTTCTTTCTACAGATTCTATTGTTTCGCTGTACGCTTTTTCTAATTGTTGGGGAAGAAGTCTTATTTTTGTTCCTATTATAATATCGGAAGAATGTTCATTTATAATTCGTCCAAGATTTTCTTCTGATTTTCCATTTCCATATGCGGCAGCTGTATCAAAATAAGTGATTCCATTTTGTATAGCTTTTCCTATTGCAGAATTCTGTTCCTGCAAATCTTCTTCTACCATCAATTTGCTAATACCACCCGTACCAAAGCCAACTTCAGAAACAGTGATGTCGGTTTTTCCGAGTTTTCTGTATTTCAAATTATTCTCCAAAAATGATGGTTTGAATTTGCTGCAAAAGATATCTCTTTACAAATCGACTTTGAAAACGCAAAAGAGTAGAATAATTGTGTATCTAGTACTCTATATAGATGCTGCAGTTTAGTCTATCCGTCACTAATGTTCTGCTGAAAAATCGGAGAGTTTTTTTGATCCTATCCATAGATCCAGCTTTTATGGCTCTTTCTGCATCTGTTTTTTACTCAATTACCTTAATATTTTTTCGGAGGGGTCTTGAATATGGTTCTCCCTTTGTAGCCATACTTTTTATCAATACGTTTGTTTGTGTAACTGGCTTCGTCTTCTCATTGCAGACAGAAACGATTCCAGAGATTTCAATGCATGCACTTTTTTGGTTTGTTGTAACTGGGATTGTAGGTTTTGGAATCGGTCATCTTATCGCACTTATAGGGATTCAAAAGATTGGAGTTAACAGAAGTGCACCTATCACCTCAGTTACTCCCATTTGGAGTGTTTTGTTTGCTGTTTTCTTTTTAAATGAAAAGCCAAATTTTTATGTTTGTTTGGGAACATTTTTAATAGCTGTAGGAGTATGGACACTTTCTGTAAAAAAGAAACAAGAGGAAGTCGGTAATGAAGATTTAAGGAGTGGGTTGATTTATTCATTAATAGCTTCCATCCTTTTTTCAATTATGCCTGTTTTTCTGAAATATGCGTATTCATACCAGGCCACCCCATTTTTTGGAATGTCCGTTGCTTTTGGTACAGGAGCTATTGCTGTCTATCTAACAAGACCGATTCTTCCTAAGGATTCTATTCGTAAGACCGAAAAATTGGGTTTTCAGTTTTTTGCTATTGCAGCATTTTTCAATATTTTTGCTTCAATTTTTATGTGGCATTCAATGCATAAAGGTGATATTTCCGTTATTATTCCTGTTAGTAGGTTGAATACACTATGGGTTTTAATTTTAAGCTTTTTCTTTTTAAAAAAAGTAGAAACTTTAACTCTTCGTGTCGTACTTGGTGCATTGATTGTACTGGTAGGTGGAATGTTAGTAATTATTTTTAGATTCTAAGTTTCTTTAAATTTAAATGGCAGACGAAAAATTATGTTTGTACCACTTTATGATTTCAAAAGGCATATAGGAGTTCTTGAAAAAGAGATTGTCTCGTCTATACATTCCGTAATGGAAAGACAGGATTTTATAATGGGACAAGAAGTTAAAGAATTTGAAAAGAAAATTGCAGAATATACAGAAAGTTCTTTTGCATTTGGTGTTTCTTCTGGAACGGATGCGCTACTTCTCTCTTTAATGGGTTTAGATATTGGTTATGGGGATGAAGTAATAACTACTCCCTTTAGTTTTTTTTCTACGGCTAGTGTAATCGCTCGTTTAGGAGCAAAACCTGTTTTTGTAGATATAGAAAAAGACAGTTTAAATATAAATTCATCGAGTATATCTGCACTAATAAGTCAAAAAACAAAAGCGATTATTCCAGTTCATATCTATGGACGAATGGCGGAATTGGACCCTTTAATTAAATTGAAATCAAATTTTGAGTTTTCAATTGTTGAAGATGTAGCACAGGCTTTGGGTGCAAAAAATAGTTTAGGAATGGCAGGTTCTGTTGGAGATTTAGGATGTTTTTCATTTTACCCTACAAAAAATTTAGGTGCATTTGGGGATGCTGGAATGATAACTACTTCCTCTAATGACTTAGCGAAACGAATAAGGTCTCTTCGTATTCATGGTTCTTTAAATGGCAAGAACTACGAGTCAATAGGAGGGAATTTTCGTTTGGATACCATACAGGCTGCCGTTTTATTAGTGAAACTAAAAAAAATAGACGAATGGAATAAAGAAAGGTTTGAGTTAGCAAACAATTATAACAAATTAATAGAGGAAGTTGGTATTCAGGAATTTATTCATCCTCCTGTTTTATTAGAAAACGAACATGTTTTTCATCAATATGTTGTCAGAGTAGCGTATAGAGAAGAATTAAAAGAATTTTTGCATTCAGAAAATGTTGCTACCGGAATTTATTATTCAGAACCTTTACATCTTCAACCCTGTTTTCAATATCTAGGGTATAAAAAAGGAGATTTTCCGGAATGTGAACTTGCATGTTCTGAAGTCCTGTCATTACCTATTTATCCGGGATTGAAAATTGACGAACAAGTATTTGTAGTGGAAAAAATAGAACAGTTTTTCAAGGGAAAAAAATAGTTTTCGTTTAAGAACTATTTTTTGCTATTGTAGGCAATAAATCTTTTTTAGGAGTTAAATCTTTGGATTGGTATGAAGTTTTCGAAAAGAGTAGTTCGATTCTCTTAAACTACCTATTGAATATAATTGGCGCTTTAATTATCCTGATTTCAGGAAAGATATTTGCCAATTGGTTCACACGGGTAGTGAATAGAGGAATAGAACGGATTCCTGGTCTGGATACTACCTTAAAGCCTTTAATCCTTAATATTATACGATATTCTATTTATGTTTTTGTTGTTGCAGCTGTACTCGCACAGTTTGGAGTTCAGACTGCAAGTATCATCACTGTTCTTGGTGCAGCCGGTCTAGCTATCGGACTTGCTCTGCAGGGAACTCTCTCTAATATAGCGTCAGGTGTTATGTTAATCTTACTCTCTCCTTTAAAAGTTGGGGAATATATTGATGCAGAAGGTGTTGCTGGAACGGTTGTTGAAATAGGATTATTTTCGACGAATTTAAAGACCTTTGATGGTATTTATGTGACAGTTCCGAACTCTACTCTTTGGGGTAGTACAATTAGGAATTATTCTCGTTTTTCAACTAGAAGAATTGATTCTGTTGTTGGAATTAGTTATGAAGATGATATTGAAAAAGCTATTGAATGTCTCTTAGATGTTTTG
>CAYWAX010000147.1:0-4780 GCA_964456425.1 uncultured Nitrospinaceae bacterium
TATGTTGTGCAACTAGGCTTCCTCTAGGTGGAACTTCTCTCATTTTTTCTGCGCCAACTGCTAGGACAACATCGTGCATACCAGATGCAACTGCCATCGCGGCCATTCGAACTGCTTCCATTCCGGTAGTACAATAATTGGATACTCTAGAGACAGGTTTTGGAAAGAGATTTAATGCTTCTGCAAGAGATGGGCCTCCTGTTCCATCAAACCCCCAACCTAGTGGGAGATATGTACCCAACCATGCGGCTTCAATTTCTTCTGGGTTAATTCCAGAGTCTTCATATGCTTCAAAAGCAGCATCAACCACGAGGTCATTATAGCTTTTATTGAAAAGTTCTCCAAATTTTGTTATTCCTACTCCAATAATGGCAACCTTACCCGAGATACTTTCTGACATTTTTAAACTCCCATTTATTGGTTATCTTAGATTTATAGTGGTCTGAATTTCCAAAAGTAATTATAAAATCCATCCCCCTTATGTAGCATTCGGAAAGTTAATTCAACTTCCATACCTATTTTGACATTTTCTTTTTTACATTCTGTTAGTTGTCCATAGAATCTCCCTCCACCTTCCATATCGGCAGTAGCCATAGTTATATAACCATCTGGCGATGGTGGAAGATAATCATGAACAAACGTAAATATTTTTCCCTTTCGTGGTAACTTGACTTCATCCCATTCGTCACGAGTTCCGCATCCGTTACAAACTTGTTGCCTAGGATACTGTATTTCTGAACAAACTTTACACTTGCCAGCCAATAACCTCATGTTTGCGCGATTTTCTTTCCATAAAATGCTAGGAGAAGTAAAAGGGCTAATCTCGTCCTCATAAGTAATTCCGAAATTACTTAAAATTTTTCCATAATTTTCTAGAGGGATTTGTTTCTGAAGGGCTTTTTCTAGATCATTATTACAGTCAAAATTCAAAATATGTTCAGTTGCACGAAGTAAAATTGCATCCCCACCACTTCCATGTCCAGTTACAATTATATATTCCCCTGGTTTAGCTCGTTTTAAGCTCTCTATCAATGAAATAAAGGGCATCACTGTTCCTGCATCTCCGATTTTTTCAACTACTGGTGATGGAAGATAAGAAGATTCAGGGAACCCGAGTTTTTTATTTATTGCTCTACTTGTTCTTATGTCAGGTGAATAAAAAACAATATGTGCAATATCTTCAGGAGTAGCTCCTGTTTTTTTCAGAAGTCCATCTATTGTAGCGACTGTTTGACGGATATAACCATAATCTTGGATAAATTTTGCGTCACCAGATGAGATACTTGTTTCACCAGGTAGTCTCCAGCGATCAACGAAATCTTCTGACCAGGAATAATAATTTTCGATTTCTGCGATTACTTTATCACCATCTCCAACGAAAATGGCAGCAGAACAATCACATAAAGATAATTCGTCAGGACTTCCAGGGTAAGATGGTCTTGATTCAGATGCAACAACGACAGCAGATTTAATAGTTCCGGCTTTTATAGATTCTGTTGCACTCTTTAAAGCTGTTGTAGAGGATCGTAGTGAACCTGAAAACTCAGCAGTAAAAATATCACTTTTTAGATCCGCAGCCTCTGCAACTATAGATGCATTTGATTTCTCAGTGTAAGGAAAGCTTGTTGAAGCATAATAAAGAGCATCTACATCTATTTCCCCCCAAGTAGAATTTCTTAAAATTGATTCTACTGCCATAGTATTTGTATCTTCATCAAATGACATCATCGGCCTAGATGCCTTTTTATTACCCCTTCCCCAAACAGAAGAAACCATTTCTCCGTTTAGTCGATATGGAGGAATATAAATTTTAAAGTCTGTTATGCCGGCCATAGAAACTCCAATTCCTTGTTTTTCAGTGCCTAGTTATTTAATTTAAAGATTCTCGTTTCATTTTATTATTTTTATTCTATGTCTAATCAGAAATTAATAAAATTCATGATTTGAAAAATTATTTTCTATAGATCAGAATATTAATGTTCTTATAAATAGTATACTAGCTTTAATGTTTTTAAAAAGTTGGAGTCATTTTGAAATGAAAATTCATATTGAATTTTGTGAAAGATGAAATTATAGACCTCAATTTGAGCAGTTGGCTCAGGCGCTTGAAAATAAATTTCCGGACATAGAGGTACTAGGTAATCAAAATAGAGAATTTCGTATAGGTTCTTTTGAAATTACATTTGGAGATGAAATAATTTTTTCAAAATTAGCAGAAAATCGATTTCCTGAAAGTGAAGAAATTATAAATTTATTAAAAGATCTTTAGGAGCGAATCTCCTTTTTCTTTGGAGTTTCTTTTGTCATTCAGACTATTTCATGTGGACGCTTTTACTCAATTTCCATTCTCTGGTAATCCAGCAGCTGTTTGTATTTTGCCAAGTCCTGCAGATGAAACATGGATGCAAAGAGTTGCATCAGAAATAAATCTATCAGAGACGGCTTTTATAGTAAAAAAAGATAGTGATTCTTATTTTATACGTTGGTATGCACCAAAGGGCGCAGTTGATTTATGTGGACATGCTACACTTGCGAGTGCGCATATATTATGGAATGAAGGGTTGCATCCAATAGATCAAGAGATACAATTTGTGACGAATAGCGGAAAGATAATTTGTGAAACAAGCGAAAATTGGATAATGATGAAGTTCCCTATAATAGAGTTTAAAGAAGAAAAAATTCCTTTAGGAATGATTGATAGTATTGGAATAGAACCTAAATTTTTTGGAAAGACATCATTAAATGATTTTCTTCTCGAGGTAGAGTCTGAAGATATTCTCAAGGACTTATGTCCAGATTTTCGAAAAATACAGAATTTTTCATGCAGAGGTGTGATTGTGACTGCTTCAGCTAGTAGTGATGATTGTGATTTTGTCTCGCGATTTTTTGCTCCTTCAATAGGAATAGATGAAGATCCGGTAACTGGATCTTCCCATTGTTCACTAGGAGGGTTTTGGTCGGAAAAACTGTCGAAAAAAAAACTAATAGGAAAGCAAATTTCCAAAAGAGGAGGTATTATTAGGATTAATATTCATCAAGATAATATTACTCTTTCTGGTCAGGCTGTAACTTTAATACGGGCTGAACTTTTTTAATTTTTATGTTAAGGAGAAATAGATGAATTTTAATCCGCAGGAATATGCTGCGAATCGACTAGATTTAATACCGTTTTCAGGAATACGAAAAGTTTTTGATGCAGTATCAGCTTTAGAGGCACAAGGAAAAGATGTTGTCCATTGGCAAATTGGAAGACCAGATTTTGATACTCCATCTCATATAAAAGAAGCGGCTAAGACGTCGCTTGATAGGGGAGATGTTCATTACGCCCCCAGTACAGGGATTCCAATATTGCGGAAGGGAATCGCTGAGAGAACAGAGATAGACACTGGAGTTTCTGTAGATCCTGATACTCAAGTGATAGTTATGGCGGGTGCAAATGAGGGAATTCTTGTTTCGATGTTAGCTTTAATTAACCCTGGGGATGAAGTCATTATTGCTGATCCAAATTGGCATCATTATAAGTCATGTGTATCAATTGCAGGAGGTGTTCCAGTAGAAGTTGAAACAAAAGAGGAACATGGATTTAATCTTCGTTCTGAAGATATAAAAAATAAGATAAATTCAAATACAAAAATGATCTGTCTAACTTCTCCTGGAAATCCTACGGGGTGCGTTATTCCTGAAGAGGAACTGCAAAAAATAGCTTCTTTAGCTATAGAAAATAATTTGCTTGTCATTTCTGACGAGATATATTCTCGTATTTATTTTGGAGAAACATCTGTTGCACCTAGTATTTTTTCACAACCTGGGATGTCTGAAAGAACAGTGATAATTAACGGGTTCTCTAAATTTTTTAGTATGGATGGATGGAGACTCGGATGGACAATTGCGAGTCCAGAGATGTCACGACACTTACTTAAAATAAGACAATATACAACAGTTTGTGTAAATACTTTTATACAGCATGGTGCTGCAGCTGCAATTTCTGAGGATCAAGCTCCTATGGAAGAAATGAAAGAAGCCTTTTCGTTACGAAGAAATATAATAGTAGATGGTCTTAAATCTATTAAAGGTGTTTCTTTGGCATTACCGACAGGTGCTTTTTATGCTTTCCCTAACGTGAAAGCTTTTGGTTCAAATTCTAGTGTTGTAGCGGATTATTTGTTAAATGAACATGCTATAGCTACAATCGATGGTGGAGTTTTTGGTAAAGCAGGAGAGGGATATTTAAGAATTGCTTATTCCTGTTCAAGTGAAGAATGTGAAAAGGGAGTAGAACGTCTGAAAATAGCTTTGGAAAATATTTAACTTAGGAGCAATTTAAAAACCAGAGAAAAAATATTTTTAGTCTGTTCTCCCATAATCATCTTCTTTTCTTTCAATGTCTTCTTCTGAAAGGGGAGAACCTCTCTGAATTTCTATGAAAATTAAGTCAATAGAACTTTCATTAGATATTCTATGCCATGCTTTTATAGGAATATCTACAGAAGATCCCATTTTCAATTCAAAAATTGCGTCCTCTATTTGAAGTTTCCCACTACCTTCTATGACAAACCAATGCTCACTCCTATGGATATGTCTTTGTAGACTCAATCTATGTTGGGGATTTAGCACTATTTTTTTTACAATAAAACCATCCTCTACATGCAAGTTAACAAAAAATCCCCATGGTTTATTAAATTTTTCTTTTTCTTTCATTTCTTTTTAGATATCCTGTTTTAATTAGAGTTTAGTTTTTTAAAAAAACACCCTGAAGTTGTTCCTAGAAAACTCCAAAAGA
>CAYWAX010000148.1:0-4774 GCA_964456425.1 uncultured Nitrospinaceae bacterium
ACCAGGAGATAAAGTTTGTGATTTATACGGTGGAGTTGGTCTTTTTACTAGTCCCATATTAAAAAGAATTCAGGAAATTGGAGTAGTGCATTTAGTAGAAAATGACAGAAGATGCATTAAGGATGCAAAAAAAATATTTAGAAAGAATAGAAATGTAATTATTCATGCTGGAAAAGTTGAAGAAAAATTATCAAATATTAAAAATGTAGATGTGATCTTGTTAGACCCCCCACGGAACGGTGCTGGGAAGAAAGTTATCAATGAAATAATTTCAAAAAATCCAAAATCAATTATCTACGTTTCATGTGATCCTGCATCTTTAGCTAGAGACACAAAACTTTTAATTGAGGCTTCGTTTTCCTTAGATGAAATTACGGGTATCGATTTATTTCCAATGACACACCATATTGAGTGTGTTTCTAGTTTTAGCCGAAAGTAATTATCTCTTATAGTAATTCCGCCATTTTCTTTACATAGGAGTGTAAGTGTTCTGGTTTCGCCCTTGCTTTTCCCCCTTTTGCTTGCACTTCTTCTCCTTCAAGTTCGATTTGTAACGAATCCATGAAACGGTTCATTAAACCACGGAAACAAGCGACCATGGTGATTTCTACAATTTCTGCTGAATTAAAGTGTTTGGAAAGTTTCTCATAAGCTTCGTCGTCATATTTTGCAGTATTCCAAGTGACTAGTTCTGCCCATTTAATAACAGATTTCTCACGGTCATCAAAAAGAGGACTCTCTAAATAATTGTCCCCGCTTAAAGTATCAAGTTGCTCTTCCGTCCAGCCTGCAGTTCGCCCAACTAGGCGATTATGTTTCGTTCAATACTGACACTCGTTAAGGGCAGATACTTTGATCATAGCTAATGCTCGTATTTTACCATCAAGTTTGCATCCTAAGTCATCTTTTTGAAGAACCGTTTGTAATGGAAGAAGAAATTTTAAAATTGCAGGGGAATGAGCAAATAAGCGCATAGAATTAGCAACTCTTCCATTAATATTATCTGCAGTTTGGAATGCATTTTGAACGTTGGGGTTATCTGAGTCGTCTTCAATAAAAGGTAATCTTGCCATAGATGATCTCCTGTTTGATTTGTGAAAAAATTAGGGTAGCCTTGATATACAAATTCATCAAGAGAAACCAAGGTGAAAAATCAAAAGTTATGCTTAAAGAACAAAAGATTCTAAGATATAAAATTATAGGTTTTATGGATTTTAAGGCCACGTTTAAATAAAAACTAAATATAAAGGGAATGCGAATGGATTGTCGAATGGATGGCCGTAACGCTTTGATAACTGGAAGTAGTCGAGGTCTAGGTAGGGCGATGGCTTTAAATTTTGCTACTTCAGGTGCGAATGTCGTCATATGTGGAAGAAGAAATGATGTTCTCGAAGAGACACGAAAAGAAATTGAAACTGTTTCCGATAATAAGGTAGTTGCGATTGTATCTGATGTTAGTACAGCAGATGGTGTAAATTCTTTGATTGAAACTGCTAAAGATAAATTGGGTGATATAGATATTTTGGTAAATAATGCAGGTATTTCTAAACATGGTCCTTTTGTAGAAATCACAGATGAAGAATGGTCTGCAGATTTTGAATTAAAAGTATTCGGTGCTATCCGAACTTGTAGATTGATCTTTCCTAAAATGGTTGAAAAAAAATGGGGAAGAATCATTAATGTACTAAATCTAGGAGCAAAAGCACCACCTGCCCTAGGCGCTCCAACTGCAGTTTCCCGTGCGGCAGGTATGGCGATTACAAAAATACTTTCGAAAGAGGGAGCTCCCCATAATGTTCTTGTGAATGCACTCTTGGTTGGCCGGATTGAAAGTGATCAGTGGCTCAATCGTTGGGAAGCTTCAGATCAAACGGCATCATACGATGAGTATTTAAAGGATATGGCGAATAAATTGAATTTACCTATGGGAAGAGTGGGAACAGCAGAAGAATTCGCAAATCTAGCGAGTTTCTTATGTTCAGATGCAGGTTCATATATCAGCGGCGTAGCGATTAATGTCGATGGTGGGACTAGTCCTGTAGTATAAGAATAGAAATCTCACAGATCATATATAAAAGGAGATATGAAATGGCATTAATTGATCTTATTTCACCAGAGAATGCGCAAGGAGAACAGAAGAAAACATATGAGATTTTAGAGCATATTCGCGCAAAACACGTATATTCGCAGATGGCAAGTGTGAATTCTCCATTTCTATCTCGGATTATTTCTGCATTAGTTTATTCCTTGCGTGAGGGTATGGGGACTATTCTTCCTTCTAAAATTAAGCAAATAGCAATAATTAAGACTAGTCAAATAAATACCTGTGATTATTGACTAAATCATAATACTGCTCTTGGAAAAGCAGCTGGGATAAGTGATGAAGAGGCAGAAGTTATTTTCTCTGAAGAATATCTAGGCTCTTCAATTCTGACAGACCGAGAGAAGATGGCAGTTCTTTGGGCTGAACATGTTACAGGAAATACAGCAAAACTACGTCCAGAAATACAAGAAGAGGTAAAGAAACATTTTTCGGATCAGGAATTATTTGAGCTAACTTTTATAATAAGCTATTTTAATTTTAGAAATCGTTTGCATGATTCACTGCTATTACCGTTAGATGAAGAAGATACTTTGCAAGATAATGTTGGGTTCCTTAAGTTTGATCCTAGTAGTATGAAGAATTATCTTCAGGCGATAATTGATAATTGGCCAGATGAATTTCCAAAACCTAATGAGAAATAAAGTTTTATTTTTTAAAAGGAAATATTTTGTATGAAATTCGGTCTAATTTTTTCATTTGTCAGAAAAATTACTTAAAGTTGGTATGAATACTATACGTATTACGTTAAATGCGAATGATCATAGTGTCTTTGCTATTGATATGAAAAAAATAGAGTCAATTATACATATCAAAAAATAGACTAATTTTATTAAGGAATAAATTATGTTTGAGAAAATTGCCGTTTTTGGTACAGGAGCTATAGGTAGTAGTACGGCAGCTGATCTTACTGATGCAGGGTATGATGTGACCATCGTAGATCAATGGCCTGCTCACGTAGAGGCAATGAAAAAAAATGGATTGCATATCCAAATGCCAGATCTAGATTTAAAGGTTAAGGTTAAAGCATTACATATTTGTGAACTTGCTTCAGAGAAACCGGAATTTGATCTCATTATTTTAGCGGTTAAATCTTTTGATACGAGATGGATGGCCGAATTAATGTTTCCTTATCTAAGTGAGGATGGCGTATTAGTTGGTTTGCAAAATAGTATGAATGAAGTAGAGATAACCTGCGATATCATTGGAAGAGAAAGAATAGTAGGAGCCTGCATTGAACTTTCCGGAGAGTTATTCACTCCTGGTTTTGTTCAGAGAAATACTCCTAGAACAGGCACCTGGTTTGCGGTTGGCGAACTTAACGGGAGTATTACCCCTCGGCTTGAAAAAATTCAAGAAATCCTTAGTCATGTTGCAAATGTAGATATTTCCACAAATATTCTAGGAACTAAATGGACGAAGTTGATAGTGAACTCTATGAGTATGGGTCCTTGGGGATTGATTGGCTTATTAAACAGGGAAGTAATGAAACTTCCAGGTATGTTTGATCTTGCTGTCGATTTAGGAATGGAAACAGTGGCGGTTGGTACCGCGCTAGGTCTTAATGTAGAACCAGTATTTGGTTTAAGTGCAGATGATTTTACTGGAGAAGAAGATAAAATGTTATTAAACGCTTTAAAAACAATGACCGGACATACGGGTCCTAGAGCACGTACTGCACCGATTCATGACCACTTAAAAGATCGAAAAAATGAAATAGAGTTTATTAATGGACTAGTTTCAAAAAAAGGGAAAGAACTCGGTATATCTACTCCCTTTAACGATGCGATAAGTGAACTTGCCAGAGAAATCAATTTAGGAAATCTGAAAATGGATCCTTCTAATTATGATTTGATCAAACAAAAATTATTAGAAAAAGGTATGTCTGTAGATTATCTAAAATAATTTTTTTTTAACAAGAAGGAAATCTAATGGAAAACATTCTAACAGGATATATTTTAGCAAGTATTGCTATCAGTATTGCTATTTTTTTTATCGTTACCATATATGGCGTTCAACATTATAATAAACTTAATGCTGCTGGTTTCGTTTTTGGTTCGTTGGTCCTAGGACTTTCTTGCCTTGGAATTGGTATGCCGATTGATTATGTATTTAACTACTTTACTATTGGTTTTGTTCTATTTGTCGCAATAGTTTTATTGATATTTTCAAGATTTGCGGCTTATATTTTGGCTTTTGCAATTTTCACCACATTATTTTTACTTCTTTTAATAAATTTTTTGCCATCTTCTGTCACAGAAAATTCTCAATTTGTTGGAATATCTAGTTTGATACTTGCATTGATAGGAATATTTTTATCCAGAAAATATATCATTAAGGTTGCAGTAGGTTTATGGGCTGGTTTCTATGCATGTATGGTTTTATATGACATTTTAGTACTTATTATGCTTGAAAAAATTCCTGATTTGTATGTAGCTTTGATGCAGCCAGAGAACGCAACTCTTTTTGCAGAGGCTTATTATCTTTTGAATATTATTATGATTATTTTTTGTGTTTATTTTCAATTGGCAATGCATGAAAAGGTTTTCGGGAAAAAAATTGAATCTTCTTAGCCAAGCTGAATATTTCTCGAATTAAATTTTGATTATAAAAAAATCACGATAATTGGAGATTAATTTTGGATGAATTAACTTCTATTGAAGGTCAAGTTGC
>CAYWAX010000149.1:0-4712 GCA_964456425.1 uncultured Nitrospinaceae bacterium
TACTAATTCCAGAAAATGAACCTGGGAGTTCCATCATGCCTGGCAAAGTAAATCCCACTCAATGTGAAGCTATGACCATGGTTTGCGCACAAGTTTTAGGAAATGATGTTGCTGTCAATGTTGGCGGATCTAATGGCCATCTAGAATTAAACGTCTTTAAACCAGTTATGATTTTTAATTTATTAAATTCAATACGTCTTTTGTCAGATGCCAGTATCTCTTTTGAGGAACATTGTGCAAGAGGGATTATTCCAAATGAAAAAAATATTGAAGCATACCTGAAAAATTCTTTAATGTTAGTTACAGCTCTTAATCCAGTCATTGGTTATGATAATGCTGCAAAAGTAGCGAAGAAAGCATTCCAAGAAGATATTACTTTATGTGAAGCTGTACTGAGTCTAGAGTTAATGACTGAAGAAGAATTTAAAAATGTAGTTGACCCAAAAAAAATGATAGGACCTAAAGAATAATTTCTATTCTTTTTTAAAACTTTTGAATTTCGTTTTATTTTTTTGGATTTCTTGAAGGAGATCAGGACCAATATTTTGATCTCCTGTCGGAAGCATTCCCACATATATTGAATCGACCAAACTACCAAAATGATTATTTATTTCTTTAGCAATATTTTCATGGGTTCCAACTGCCGCGAATAAACGAACAACGTCATCATCTATTTTTTTAGTCATCTCATCCCATTTTTTTTCTCTAGCCATAATATTTAGTTCATGACCTAAATCTAAAAGATCATGCTCCTCTAAAACAGGCCAATAATTAGGAGTCGAACCATAGAAACCAATACGCTGTCTTACTTCATCACAAGATAGGGAAACTTCTTCTTCATTTCTTCCTGTCGCAACAAAACCACCTCCCATAATCTCAAAACAATCTCTACTCCTCGAATTCTTTTCCATTCCTTCATTCAATAAAGGCAACACTATTTTTTTTAGATATTTCACCGAACAAAAAGGATGAAGTTTCACTCCATCTGCTACTTCTCCTGCAAGTTTCAGCATTTGAGGTCCAACAGCAGAGATGGTAATTGGGATAGGTGGTTGTCCTGTTGATTCAGGAATAAATCTTGGAATCATCAGCGAAAAATTATAATGTTTTCCCTCAAAATTCAGTCTTTCTCCATGTGCCCAACAATTCCAAATCGCTCTCAGAGAATTTACATATTCCCTCATCCTTGATACAGGCGATGACCACTGCACACTAAATCTCCGCTCATTATGAGCTTTCACCTGAGGTCCAATTCCCAGAACAAACCTTCCACCAGAAGCTTCCTGCAAATCCCAACATGCGTTTGCAACTACCATAGGACTTCTTGGAAAAGCGATAGCAATACCTGTAGTTAGAAGTATATTTTTAGTAACTACAGAACTAATAGCAAGTGGTAGAAATGGGTCATGTGCATTCTCCATTGACAATAATCCATCAAACCCCTTTTTTTCATATTCTTTTGCAGAGGTATTGGCATTGTTTAAA
Organism: uncultured Nitrospinaceae bacterium; assembly: GCA_964456425.1. Classification (GTDB taxonomy): domain Bacteria; phylum UBA8248; class UBA8248; order UBA8248; family UBA8248; genus UBA3496. The sequence goes on from CAYWAX010000149.1 coordinate 1,486, forward strand.
TTATCTTGTGGAAGTGTAGTATAGACGAGCAATAGATTATCCCCGAGTATACGGGTGAAATACAAAAAATTATAAATTAAATTTTGGCAAATTTTAACTTAGGTTTTTAATTCACTTTGTTTTAATAACTGCCTTAGAACGTATTGTAAAATACCTCCGTTTTGGTAATACGCGAGCTCATTTGGAGTATCTATACGAACAATTGCATTAAAATTCGTTTCTTTCTCTGAAGATTTTGCTTTTACACTTACCTCTTTTGATTCTCCCTGATTAAGACCAATGATAGAAAATATCTCTTCCCCGGTCAGACCAAGACTCTCTGCATTTTCTCCAGATTTAAATTGTAACGGTAAAACACCCATTCCCACTAGATTTGAACGATGTATACGTTCAAAACTCTCAGCTATAACCGCCTTTACTCCCAATAACAAAGAACCTTTTGCAGCCCAATCTCTAGATGAACCAGTTCCATACTCTTTACCTGCAAGAACTACTAAAGGAGTAGAGTCTTCTTTATACCGATTGGCAGCTTCAAAAATATCTATGACCTCACCTGTAGGAAAGTGTTTCGTAAATCCACCTTCAGTCCCAGGGGCAAGTTGATTTCTAAGTCTTACATTCGCAAAAGTCCCCCGCATCATTACTTCATGATTCCCTCTTCTAGAACCATAACTATTAAAATTATCGGGAAGAACATCATTTAAAACAAGAAATTGACCACCAGGACTATCTTTTTTTATTGACCCAGCAGGAGATATATGATCCGTTGTTATCGAATCTCCAAGCAAAGCAAGACACCTTGCATCATTAATATCAGATACTGGATCAGGATCTTTTTTCATTCCATCAAAATAAGGAGCTTTTCTTACATATGTAGACATTTCATCCCAAGAGAATTGACTCCCTTCTGGAGTAGAAATACCTTGCCAAGACAAATCTCCTGTGAAAACATCTCCATAAGATTTTTCAAAAAGATCAGATTTCACACTACTAACTAAGACTTCCTGTAATTCTTGCTGAGAAGGCCATATATCTTTCAGATAAATCTCCTCACCACTTGAGCTTTTCCCTATGGGTTCAGAGGAAAAATCAATATCTACTTTGCCAGCCAATGCGTAAGCAACTACTAGTGGCGGAGACGCCAGAAAATTCATTCTTACTTCTGCATGAACACGACCTTCAAAATTTCTATTACCAGATAAAACAGAAGAAACTACTAAATCTTCATCTGCTATTGCCTTAGAAATAGGCTGTGCTAACGGACCAGAATTCCCTATACATGTAGTACATCCATACCCTACAACATTAAATCCTAATTCCTCTAAATATTCATAAAGACCAGATTTATTTAAATACTCTGTTACTACCTTAGAACCAGGAGCAAGACTTGTCTTAACCCAAGGATGAGTCTTCAATCCAACTTCAACTGCTTTTTTGGCAAGAATGCCTGCTGCGAGCATCACAGATGGATTTGATGTGTTAGTACAACTTGTAATAGCAGCAATGACTATTGAACCATGCTCTAAATCAAATGAATGTCCATTGTTTTTTACAGATGAAGAAGCTGTCTTCGAAACTGAAGTCTCCTTCGAAGAGGAAATCTCTTCTAGCATCTTGTCTAATTCGCCATTTATTTTTATTTTTGAATTTTTTAAAGAGATACGATCTTGAGGTCGTTTTGGCCCAGATATACTCGGCTCAACATCTGCAAGATTTAGTTCTAGTACATCGGTATAGGAAGGATCTTCAGAGGAATCATCCCAAAACATTCCCTGTTCGCGAGAATAGGCTTCCACTAGATCAATTTGTTCTTTTGATCTTCCAGTAAGTTGCAGATATTTAATAGTCTCTTTATCCACTGGGAAAATACCGCAAGTAGCTCCGTACTCAGGAGCCATATTTGATATTGTAGCTCTATCAGCAAGAGGCAAAGAAGACATTCCAGAACCAAAAAATTCTACAAATTTCCCAACAACTCCTTTTTTCCTAAGGATTTCTACAATAACTAAAACTAGATCAGTAGCCGTCGTTCCTTCAGGTAATTCTCCGGTAAGACGAAAACCTATCACCTCGGGTATTAACATGGAATAGTGTTGACCAAGCATCGCAGCCTCTGCCTCAATACCTCCCACACCCCAACCTAATACTCCAATACCATTAATCATAGTTGTGTGAGAATCAGTACCGACCACAGTATCTGGGAAAGCAAATTTCGAACCATTTATATCCCTTACGGAAACAACATCCGCCAAATATTCAAGATTCACCTGATGAACAATTCCTGTCGCAGGGGGTACTACACGAAAATTATTGAACGCATTTTGAGCCCAACGCATAAAAGAATAACGTTCAGTATTTCTTTCAAATTCAATCTGAGAATTAAAATCGACTGCATCTTTTGTTCCATATTGATCAACTTGAACAGAGTGATCAATCACAAGATCCACCGGTTGAATAGGATTTATAAGATTTGGATCTCCACCAAGCTTTTCCATTGCGTCTCGCATAGATGCCAAATCTACGACGACAGGCACACCAGTAAAGTCCTGTAATAAAACACGGCTAGGCATAAAACCTATCTCACTACTTTCCTCACTATTTGGATTCCAAGTTAATAAATTTTCTATGTCACCTGATTTCACAGAAACTCCGTCTTCATTACGGAGAAGATTCTCGAGTAGGATTTTTAAAGCATATGGCAACTTCGTAAAATCTCCCTTTTCTTTCAGAGCATCCAACCTAAAGAGTTCGTATGAATTAGAACCCACATTGAATTCTGATCGGGAATTAAAAGTATCTTTCATAAAATTTCTCCACAAAGCAAAAAGAATTTATAAAATGAAATTTCTAAAACCTAAAATCTACATTCAAATGGAAAGAAGAGAGACTAACACAGGTTTTTAAGAGCTTGTAGTATTAAAAAAAAATTATTCAAAAACAGGAAAAATATTTTTCTGTGCAGGAGTACTCGCTACCATATAAGTAGCAGTAGCAAACGCTACAGTTCGATCTTCTTCATCATTTACCTTTATTTCCCAAACTGAAGTTTTTCTTCCTTTATGTAATGGAGATGTCTCAGCAATAACGAATCCTGAAGAAACAGGACGGATAAAATTCACTTTCATCTCAAGAGTTACTAAATTTTTTCCAGGATAACTTAAGTGAGCTGCAACACCGCCAGTACAATCCATTAAAGAAAAAATAGCTCCTCCGTGCAAAATTCCCGT
>CAYWAX010000150.1:0-4695 GCA_964456425.1 uncultured Nitrospinaceae bacterium
AGGTCATCTCTTCCAATCGCTCTTCCTGGTTCTAAGATTTCTTTATCAAAATGTCTTGCTACATCAATTAAAACTCCCATTCTACAAATAGGGGCAACTGTTTCTATTCCATATTCTGAAAAACCATTTATTTTATTTTGTACTTTAGTCGCATCAACACCATTATGAAGTTGCATATCTTTCGAGATATGACATATCGCATCAATATGTGTACCTGTGTGTCCACTACAAAAGAAGACATCGACAGAAGCACAAGCACCGTCTTCAAACATTGCATCTCCATGTTCGCGAATCAAAGAACAAGAATACGGTGCATGGAGTGGAACATGAGGCATTCCTGGAAACATTTCCACACCTAGGTCAAAAACAGAACAACTCTTAGCTAAACTCTCAATATCTTCGAGGTACACAATCTTTCCTCCTAAGAATTAGATATAAATTTGCTATTTTAGTTTTTTATAACATACCTTAGAATGGTTTGAAATATATTTAGGAATCTAAGTAAATGATATGGTTAACTGTTTATTTGCACCCGCTTATACAAACTACAACACTAATTCTGGGTCTCTATGTTCTTAAACTTGGACTTCAATTAAGAAAAAATAGACTCATTGAATCAAACAATTCGAGAGAAGTTATTCTTCAACGACATATTCGTTTAGCTAGAATTTTTATCATTTTATTCACTCTTGGATATCTTCTCGGATTAATAGAGATGAAATTTGTTCTAGAGAAACCCATATACAATTCTTTCCATAGTTTTCTAGGAACTCTTACATTAATTTTTTTATATTCAACAGCTTATTTAGGCAGATTAATTAGAAAAAGAAATAATGAAAAATATAGAGAACTTCACAGGTTTTGTGCTTTTATCGGAATTTTTTTAGCATTAACTACTGGATTTGCTGGAATAGGTTTATTGCCATAACTAAAATTTACTGAACCATTCCTCGAGCAGATATTGGCAAAACAGTTTCTAAAAGACCGTTATCCATTCCTCCTCTAATTCCGTAGAAACAATCAAAAAGATTTATAGTAGTATCACAGTGGCTTGGCTGAAAAAGTAAAGGATCTCCTAGTTTAGGAAGTACACTTAAAGAATCCATTGAAATTATTCCATGTTCATCGCTAGCTGAAATATAGATAGCCTCCTGATAATCATAACAAGAGGCAAAACCACTGTCTGACGATAGACTTTTATGTCCTGCATCAATAATAAATTTTTTATCTTCGGGAAAACTAACGATTGTCGATAACACGAAAAGACTTGCTTGAAAATCTTCATAGAGTTCTCCTTGCTTTCCTCCAATACTTCCATAATGTGAATCCATAAATAAGTAACTTCCTGCTTGAACTTCATTCAAAATATTAGAATCTAGGTCCCAATTCCATGTTCCTGTCCCTCCACCACTTCTAATATCTATATTCAATCCATTTTTTTCAAATGCATAAACACTCTCTTGCATCATAACAATTGAGTTTTCATATTCTTTTTCTCTTTGATTAAATCCTTCAATATGTTGTGCTTTTCCATTATAAGCTTGAAATCCACGCAAATTTATTGAAGGTAATTCATCAATTTTTATTGCTAAAGAAACTGCTTCATCAACTGTTCTAACACCGCAGCGACCTTGTCCAACATCAATATCAACAAGGACTCCAATTTCTGTGCCATTTTTTTTCATTATATTTGAGAGTAATTCTGCTCCTTGTACGTGATCAACTACTAACATTAGATCGCAGTTCTTTGATAAAGAAGATACTCGTTCCAGTTTTGCAAGAGATATAATTTCGCTACTTATAAGAATATTATCTATTCCTCCTTGATACATAACTTCTGCTTCACTTACTTTTTGACAACAAATTCCAACCGCCCCCATTTCTATCTGTGTATTTGCTATTAGCGGACTTTTATGGGTTTTTGAATGAGGACGCAAATTTATTGAAGAACCTGCAAAAATTGAAGCCATTTTTTGCAGGTTCTTTTCCATGACATCAAGGTCAATTAACAAAACAGGCGTCTGTAAATTTCGGATAGTGGTCCCTATTTGTTCACTCAATAAAATAACCTCTAAAATTTATAAAATTCATAATTGAGTTTTAATTTTATATACTTGCTCAAAAAAAAACCATGAAGCATTATTATACAAAACAACTTTTTAAAAGGGGAATACTAGTGAGAACTGAAGCAGATGAATTACTAGAAGGTTCAATTGATCTTCATGCTCATATTTACCCTCAGGTTTTTATAGAAGAACCAGGTAGAGTGCGAGACCACGAATGGGCAGAACTTGCAATACAGGCTGGAATGCGAGGGTTTGTAATGAAAAGTCATCTTTGGCCTACTATGGCACAAGCAAGTTTAATTAACCAAGTTTACAAAGATTTCAATGCAATTGGTTCGATAGTTCTAAATTCAAATGTCGGTGGAATCTCTCCTTTCGCCGCTGAGAGTGCAACACGACTCGGGGCTAAAGTAATTTGGATGCCTACTTATACGTCAAAAAATGACATTGCAATAGGGGCTTATAGCAAACAAATACAGACTGCATATAAACAACCACCCCCAAACAAAAATTTGAGTATTTTTGGTAAAGACGGAAAAATTACGGAAGATGTTAATTCTATTTTAGAAATTGCAAGAGATGCGAATGTAGCAATTGCTACTGGACATTTATCTGCAGAAGAAGGAGTAGCATTAGCAAAAAGGGCAAAGAAAATTGGATTAAAAAAATTCATTTTCACACATCCTATTATTTCCATAATTAATGCAACGGAAAAACAATTACTGGAAGTATCAAACCTAGGGTACTTTATTGAGTTTACTTGGATTTCTGCCTTCCCAATGTGGCAAGGACTTGACCCTATTTTAGTTGCAGAGACTGCAAAAAAAATAGGAGCGCATAAATGTCTCATGACAACAGATGCTCAATTGGACTGGAATCCCCCTCCACCTGAAATGTTACGTATGTTTATAGCTTCCATGCTTAGAATAGGATTAAAAAGTAAAGAAATACGTTTAATGGTTCAGGAAAATCCTTCTAGATTGGTAGATCTTTATTAAAAGGAAATTAAAATACAAAAAATTAAGTTATGCCCTTGATTTAATATTCCACGCTCTGTTAGCATCAACATCTTTAGTTATGATTTTTTTAGACTAACCACCATTGATTTTCAAGGAGATGATACATGACATTTGTTATCGGCGAAAAATGCCTTGGGGAACGCTATGCGACGTGTGTAGATGTATGCCCTGTAGATTGCATTCATCCTGGAGATTATCAAGATCAAGCTTTTATGATTATAGACCCGGAAGAATGTATCGATTGTGGTGTATGTCTTCCAGAATGTCCAATTGATGCAATTTTAGAAACAGAAGATGATGATCCAGATTGGACACAAATTAATGCTGATCTTGCTCCTGACTTTAGCAGTAACGACCCAGTCGAACCAAGAGCTGCAAATGACCCACCGAAAAGACCAGAAAATAAATTGAGATAAAGCTTTAATTTTTCAAAAAACCGTGATTCTAATAGGATCACGGTTTTTTTTATGTGTTTACTAAAATTACAAATTATAATCTTACAATTTGAATTTTTGAATATAGCGGTCAATTTGAGGAAATTATTTTGAGAAAAAATATTTGCAAACATAAAGTTGCGGTAGTTGGAGCCAGATTTGGCGCACTGACTATAGAAAATGATATTTTAAATCCAATAGGCTGTAAGATTGTTGAAGGAATAGGAAAAACTGAATCAGAACTTATCAAATTATGTGATAACGCTGATGCTATCATAGTAGGATCTATATGTGACTTGACTGAGCCAGTTATAAATTCTTTAAATAACTGTAAAATTATTTCGAGAGCTGGTGTAGGTACCGACAATATTGATAAAATAGCTGCTAAGAAAAGAGGGATCATAGTTACTTATGTTCCCGATTATTGTATAGAGGAAGTATCAGACCATGCTATGTCTTTCATAATGTATTATGCAAGAAAACTGGAAACAGCTAAAAATGAGGTTCTGTCTGGGAACTGGGGAATTTCAAATCTTAGACCAATATATCCTTTAAAAGAATCTATTCTAGGTATTCTCGGAATTGGGAGAATTGGAGCTGCACTCGCAAAAAAGGCTTCTGCTTTTGGAATGAAATTGATTGCATTTGATCCTTTCGCGGATGACTTGATTTTCAAAAAAGTTAAAGCACAAAAAGTCACTTTACAACAATTGCTCAAAAAATCAGATTATTTATCTCTTCATGCTCCTTATACAAAAAAAACGGAAGAAATTATTCAAAAGAAAACTCTTTCTTTGATGAAAAATAATGCAGTCATAATAAACGTTGCAAGAGGAGAACTAATCAATGAGGACGATTTGTATCGTTCACTGAAAAAAAGAAGTATAAGAGCAGCAGCGCTTGATGTACTGACAGAAGAACCACCTAAGAAATCAAATAAATTACTAACCTTAGATAATTGCGTAATTACACCTCATAGTGCTTGGTACAGCACAAATGCACAAAATGAACTTCGTGAAAAAGCTGCTGAGGAAGTAAAAAGAGTACTTTCAAAAAGAAAACCACGAAATCAAATTAACTGAAGAAAATTACTTTTATCAAGTTATTTTTCTATTGGGAAACCAGCTATACTTCCCCACTCAGTCCATGAACCATCATAAACCTGTACATTTGAAT
>CAYWAX010000151.1:0-4597 GCA_964456425.1 uncultured Nitrospinaceae bacterium
AAGAGGCAACGATACAAGGTGCAAGAGGAGTTTTAATAAATATTTCTGGAGGAGAAACTCTTGCTCTTCACGAAGTTAATGAAGCTTGTACTCTTATCTATGAAACTGCTCATGAAGATGCGAATGTGATTTTTGGTTCTGTAATTGATTCTTCAATAGGAGATTCTGTTCGTGTTACTGTAATAGCCACTGGTTTCCATGACGCAGTTTCTCCGGAAGTTTCTATTGTTGAAGAGACTACTGTTGAAGCAACAGGAACTGATGGTGCAGATATTTCTGTACCTGCATATGTTAGAATGAAAAATAATAATACGAATTTAGGTTTCCAGTTTGAGGAAGACGATTTAGATGTCCCTACTTTCTTAAGGAGACAAGCAGACTAATAGTTTTATATTGTTGAGAGTTTAAAATTTGAATGAATTACAGGAGTACAATCTTGGAGAAGTAAATTTTTTCTCTTCTCCGTTGTTAGATTCTCTGGATTTTGTTGAGCATGCATTTGGAACAAGAGACTCATATCCTCTAAATCATAGCCAACAATTTTTAGGAAAGAAGATCCAGAATTCTAACTTGTTGAGTATGTTGTTTAAAGGAAAGAAGTTGTCTTCCTCTATGTTTGAAAGTTACTGCAAATCTTTCATTCATCTTAAACAGATACACAGTTCTAAGGTAATAAGTACTTCAGAAATTAAAAATGGCAGTTCAAATATTGCAGATGCAGTGATCTCAAATGAATCTGGTATAATTCTTTGTATTGAAACTGCTGATTGTTTACCTATATTGATCGTAGATCAGAATCTAAAAGCGATTGCTGCTATACATGCAGGTAGAAAGGGAATTTTAAAAGGTATTATTCAAGAAACAGTAAAAAGATTGAAATCTGAATATGGATGTAACCCGTCAGATCTATTAGTAGCAATTGGTCCTGGTATTTGTGGAGAATCCTACGAAGTTGGTCGAGAATGTATTGTTCCTTTCAATAAATCTATTCCTGAAGCAGACAATGCTTTTTTTCAAAAGAAAAATGGGAAGTGGTATTTAGATTTAGCTAAAATTGTTACTAACCAATTCTTGAATCTTGGTATAAAAAAAAGAAGACTAGGAAAGTCGGGGCCTTGCACGCTGGCAAACTCAAAAAATTTTTTTTCTTATAGAAGAGAAGGTAAAGGAGTAGGAAGACAAACTTCTTTAATTCTTTTAGTTTAGAAAGGATTCTTTTTAAAAAAAGTTATGGAAAATTCTCTGATTTACAGAAATATTGAAAGTGTTAAAAAAAGGATAAAAGAATCTGCAGAACGTGTGAATCGTTCATCGAAAGAAGTGAAACTGGTATCAGTTACAAAGACACAGAGTGTAGAAAAAATAGAAGAAATTTTTCGAGCTGGTAGTTTGATAATAGGAGAGAATCGTGTTCAAGAAGCCAGAGATAAACGTTTGACAATGAAACCAGACATTACAAATCAATTAGAGTGGCGCTTAATTGGAAAACTTCAGAAAAATAAAGTTAAAATGGTTTTAGAACTATTTGATCTTGTCGAATCAGTTGATTCGTTTTCTTTAGCTGAGGAGATAGCACGTATTGTAGAAAAAACATCCCGAAAACCATTTGATATCTATATTCAAGTTAATACTGGAGAAGAATCTCAAAAAAATGGAGTTTTTTTAGAAGATGCTCTTAATTTAATTAAATCTGTTTATTCATTACCGTTAATTAGTGTGAAAGGTCTTATGTGTATTCCTCCTTTTTCGAAAAATCCCGAAAATAGTAGAATCCATTTTCGAAAACTTTTTTCTTTAAGAAATCAAGTTCAAGAAATGGGTTTTGACAGTATTACTGACCTCTCAATGGGAATGTCAAATGATTTTGAGGTAGCTATCGAGGAAGGCGCAACACATGTTAGAATAGGTTCTGCAATTTTTGGAGAGAGAATTTAGAATGTCTTTAAATTTCTTATTTAAAATGAGTGTACAAAATGTCTGATCATAAGATTACAGTAGTGGGTGGGGGTAGGATGGGAGAAGCCCTTTGTCTCGGTATAGTAAAGACTAAGTTTGCGAAACTCGAGAATATTAATGTGATAGAACCACTATCGGATCGAGCGGCTTTTCTTAGAGAAGAGCATTCTCTAAATGTATCATTAGAATATGGAAAATTTATTTCGGATGCTAATATTTTACTTGTTGCTGTAAAACCTCAAGTTATAGATGGAGTTTTGGATTCACTCCTGAAATATTATTCAGAGGAACAAATAGTTATTTCAATTGCAGCAGGAATTCCTATTTTGAGATTTCTCGAAAAATTTAGTGAAAAGGCAAAAATCATTAGAGTAATGCCGAATACTCCTTGTTTGATTGGTTCTGGAGCATCAGCTTTGTGTTCTTCGAAAGATACCGAAGAAGATGATATTTCTATTGCCTTAGAACTTTTTAGTTCAGTAGGTATTGTTGAAAGAGTTCCCGAAAGTCTTATGGATGCAGTAACAGGACTTTCAGGAAGTGGTCCGGCCTATGTTTTTCAGTTTATTGAAGCTCTATCTGATGCTGGAGTAAGAGTTGGTTTAACGAGAGAACAATCACTTAAATTAGCAGCTCAAACAGTTTATGGTTCATCTAGACTTCTCTTAGAAACTGGAGAACATCCCGGAAAGCTTAAAGATATGGTTACTTCACCAGGCGGTACTACTATTGCTGGTATCCATGCGCTTGAAAAGGGAGGTATTCGTTCTACAGTTATTGATGCTGTTGTCGCAGCAACAAATCGAAGTAACGAACTAGGAAAAAAATAAATTTTTAAGATTGGGAGCAAACTCTGTTTATATTTTTTAATCTTCTTAACGCAATTGCTGTGATTTTAGGTTATATCTTATGGATTTATGTTCTTATTTTACTTGCTCGAGTTCTTATCTCCTGGGTGGATGCTGATCCCTACAATCCATTTGTCCAATTACTTTATCGCGTAACAGAACCGATTTTGGCCCCGATTAGATACAGAATGCCTGATCTTGGTGGTTTTGATTTAAGTCCTATAATTGTTTATTTAATTATTCTTTTTTTACAGGAATTTCTTGTTAAAAGTCTTTACGAGATTGCTGCTATTTTCAGATAAGAGTCTATAGTTCTATATTTTTTTTATTATGAGGATATTTTGGAGATAGAAGGAAATTTTAAGACTATTTCTTTTGATGGTGAGAGTCTATTTTTACTGGATCAGAGAAAACTTCCAAATGAAGAAGTATATGTTAAGTGTGAGGATGAATTTGAAGTTGCGGATGCTATTAGATCTATGATTGTTAGAGGTGCTCCTGCGATTGGTGTTACTGCTGCATATGGGATGGCTCTTTCCGCAAAAAGAACTTCTGGTCTGGGTTTAACTGATCAACTTGATTCGCTTAATAAGGCAGGTAAAATTTTAGGTGAAACACGTCCTACTGCCGTTAATTTGTACTGGGCAATACATAAAACTTTTGAATTCATTGAAAATATGAATTCTCCTGAAGAAATCATGAAAAGTCTTTTAGATTTCGCAATATCACTTCATATTGAAGATATAGAAATATGTAGAAAGATAGGAGATCTTGGTTCTACTTTACTCCCCAAAGATGCTCATGTTTTAACCCACTGTAATGCCGGTGCTCTTGCGACTGCAGGATACGGCACTGCAGGAGGAGTTATAAGAAGTGGTTTTCGAGATAAACGAGTAAAAGATGTATACGTAGACGAAACAAGGCCCTTTTTACAAGGAGCAAGGTTAACTGCTTGGGAACTGAATAAAGATGGAATTCCTGTAGTGCTAATTTCAGATAATATGGCTGGATATTGTATGAAACTTGGTAAAATTAATGTGATTGTAGTTGGAGCGGATAGAATTGCTGCAAACGGAGATGTCGCAAATAAAATAGGGACATATTCTCTTTCTATTTTGGCAAAGAAACATAATATTCCTTTTTTTGTTGCAGCTCCTACAAGTACGATTGATATGAATACAAAATCCGGAGAAGATATTCCGATTGAAGAGAGATCTGAAGAAGAAATAAAGACTTTTGCTGGGATGAAAATCACTCCAGATGAAGTGAATGTTTTCAATCCTGCATTTGATGTGACTCCTTTTGAATTAGTAGATGCTTTGATTACAGAGAAAGGAATAGTACGTTTATCATCTGGAGAGAAAGTTCATTCTTTGAAATGATATATGTGTTAATTGTTTTTAAAAAAAATGCGTGCTACTTTTTCTATTTGACTTCAAATGGTTCTCACGATATAAGTCCGTTTTTGAACTTAATGGAGGGGCTGTAGCGAAGTTGGTTATCGCGCTGGCCTGTCAAGCCAGAGATCGCGGGTTCGAGTCCCGTCAGCCCCGCCATAAGTCTTTTTCTTACTGTTTTGAAAAAACGAAACCTTCCATTTTTTCTTTTTTTCTGATAGCATCACTCAATAATTCATAACATTTATAGTTTTTTAAGTTAGTCGGTTTCTTTTTATGCCCTTTGTTGAGGGTGATTTTCTGTTTTCTAATAGGAGGAAGTTTTAAAATGAAGCGTATTATTACTTTTGTTTTTGCGGTAGTTGTTGGTGTAGCTATGTTAGGTCTAAGTGTACC
>CAYWAX010000152.1:0-4578 GCA_964456425.1 uncultured Nitrospinaceae bacterium
GGAGGTTTTAGTAATAGAGCAATAATTTTAATTGATAAGGAAGGAAAAGTTTTACAAATACAGGTATCTCCTACACCACCTGAGTTGCCAGATAATGATGCGTTATTTGCAGCTCTTGAAAGTTTATCTTAGAAACTGTTTTAATTACCGGTGTGGATATTTCATCCACACCGGTTTTTTTTTATTTTTTTATTTTAAATAGGAATTCTAGGTTTGGATTCGAAACTTTTAGAAATTATTTCTAGTGCACGTTCTACTGTGTCCATAGAATTTTTTCCTCCTAAGAGTGAGGATGCTCGTGAATCACTTCTTAAGGAAGCTGAAAATATTAGTTCACTAATAGAAGTATCTTTCTTCTCAGTTACTTATGGCGCAGGAGGTTCTACGCAGAGTGGGACTTTAGATTTAGTTACGAGATTATCCAAAATCTATGAACAGAAAGTTGTTGCACATTTAACGTGTGTAGGTGCAACTAAATCTGATCTTACTAAATTGATTCAAATTTACAAAGAAAACAATATGTTTCATATCCTTGCACTTAGGGGAGATATCCCAGACGATTTTGTAGAAGATAGGCTTCTCTCTCCAGATTTCAAATATGCGATAGATTTATTGAAATGGCTTAAAAATATAGGAGGTTTTAGTTCTATTGGCGTTGCATGTTATCCAGAAGGACATCCTGAAACACCTGAGTTTAACAAAGATATTGAATATTTTTCTGAAAAAGTCCGAGCTGGTGCAGATTATGCGATATCCCAATTTTTCTTTGAACCAAAATTATGGGAATCTTTTTTGGAAAATTGTTCTCGAAAGAATATTACTATTCCTTTAATTCCTGGTATTTTCCCAATCCGAGATATAGATCAAACTGTTCTTTTTGCAAAGCGATGTGGTGCGAGTGTGCCTGAGGAGACTGTGCGAAAACTTTCTAAACACAAAAATGACGTTTCAAGTTTCAATGAACTTTCTGCAGATATGACATCTGAATTAATTGTATCTCTTGAAAGCTTAGGTGTTAGGCATTTTCATATCTATTCCTTAAATCGTTCGAATCTAATAAAACTTATTTCAAAACGACTAGGTTGGAATAAAGATAAATAGCTTTAGAATTTTCTTGTAAAAATTAGGTTAGTGGAGCGGGCAATTCAGATTTTCCCATTAAAAATATGTCGACTGCCTGTGCACAGGATCGACCTTCTGCAATAGCCCAGACTATAAGAGATTGTCCCCTTTGCATGTCACCAGCAGTAAAAATTCCAGAAACATTAGTCATCCAGTTTTCATCTCTTTTAACATTTGATCGCTTATTTACATCAATATTTAACTCTTCAAGAAGACCGTTTTTTTCTGGTCCTAAAAATCCCATGGCTAATAGGACAAGATCCGCTTTTAATTCAAAATTACTTCCATCTACCTCTGCAAAATTCATTCGACCGTTTTCGTCAATTTTGCTCTCCACATTCACGATCTGAAGTTTTTCAACATTTCCATTTGTTCCTTCAAAACACTTTGTGGACACTGAGTAAAGACGTTCTCCTCCTTCTTCATGTGCAGAGGATACTCTGAAAATATTAGGATATAAAGGCCATGGATTCTTTTCAGAATCTCTTGCTAATGGTGGTTTTGGAAGGATTTCAAGTTGATGTATCTCTTTTGCGCCTTGTCTAATGGATGTGCCAAGACAATCTGCTCCGGTATCACCACCACCTATTATTACTACATTTTTATCCTTTGCTGTTATACTATTATCGAAAGGTACTGAGTCTCCTTCACATATACGGTTTTGTATAGGTAGAAACTCCATTGCATAATAGATCCCTTTAAGTTCCCTGCCGGGAATTGGTAAATCTCGAGGTTGTTTTGCCCCACCAGCAAGTACCATAGCATCAAAATCTTCTCTAATGTTTGCTGCAGAAATATTTCCACCAATTTCAGTTCCAGTTTTAAATATAATTCCTTCTTCTTCCATTATCTGTATTCTTCTATCTAAAAACTTTTTTTCCATTTTAAATTCAGGGATTCCGTAACGAAGAAGACCTCCTAAACGGTCGTCTCTTTCAAAGACAGTAACCATATGTCCTGCGCGATTTAATTGTTGTGCAGCAGCTAATCCAGCTGGTCCGGAACCTACAATAGCAACACTTTTGCCAGTTCTAGAGTCAGGAGGAGATGCTTTTACCCATCCTTCTTCAAACGCTTTATCAATGATTGAAACTTCAATTTGCTTGATTGTTACAGGATCTTTATTTATTCCTAAAACACATGCTCCCTCGCAGGGAGCAGGACATAATCTTCCGGTAAATTCTGGAAAATTATTGGTTGCATGTAAACGATCTGATGCTTCTTTCCATCTGTCTCTATATACCAAATCATTCCAGTCCGGAATGAAGTTGCCAAGAGGACAGTCGCTATGACAGAAAGGTATTCCACAATTCATACAGCGAGCACCTTGAGTTTGGAGTTTTTCTTCTGCAAAAGGAAGATATACTTCATTCCAATCTTGTTTTCTTTCTTGTATTGGCCGACCTTCAGCCTTTTCTCTTCCATATTCGAAAAAACCGGTTACCTTACCCATGTGCACCCTCCATAACTGCTTCTTCCCAAGGAATTCCTTTTTCTTTGGCAATTTCTTTTGCCATCATAGCTCTCTTATAATCTGTTGGCATTACTTTGATAAATTTTGGAAGGAAATCTTTCCAATTTTCAATTATATTTTTGGCAAGTGTACTTTTCGTGTAAGTTATGTGATTACTTATGAGGGTTTTTAATTCTTCTATATCGTCGGGAATAATAAGTTTTTCGAGTTCAACCATTTCTTTATTGCATTTCAAATCAAAATTCCCTTCAAGATCAAGTATGTAAGCAATTCCGCCAGACATTCCTGCTGCGAAATTTCTGCCTGTTTGACCAAGAACCACTACACGACCACCTGTCATATATTCACAGCAATGGTCTCCGACACCTTCGACTACGGCTTCAGCTCCACTATTTCGAACACAAAATCTCTCGCCAGCGAGTCCTCTAAAGTAAGCTTCTCCAGAAGTTGCTCCGTATAGAGCTACATTTCCGATTAAAATATTTTCTTCAGCAACAAAAGTTGAATTATTAGGTGGATAAACCATAATTTTACCGCCGGATAAACCTTTTGCCATATAGTCGTTGGCATCTCCTTCGAGTTCGAAAGTCATTCCTTTTGGTATGAAAGCCCCGAAACTTTGTCCTGCAGAACCTTTAAAATGAATATGAATCGTATTTTCAGGTAAACCCTCACCACCCCATTTTTTTGTAAGTTCCGAACCAGTTATAGTTCCCACAGTTCTATTAACATTTTTAATAGGTAGTTCAAATTTTATAGAATTGCCTGTTTTAATACTTTCTAAACAGCGAGGAAGAATTTCTTGTAGATCAAGAGTTTCTTCTAATTTATGGTCTTGTCCACTGATGTTTCTTATAGGAAGATTTTTATGTTTTTCGTCTTGATAAAGAAGGGCTGAAAAATCTATTCCTCTAGCCTTCCAGTGGTCATTAGCACTTTGATGATCAATCTTATCTACTCGCCCAATCATTTCTTCCATTGTACGAAAGCCAAGTTTTGACATTAATTCTCGTACTTCTTGGGCAATAAATTGGAAAAAATTAACAACATGTTCGGGTTTTCCCTCAAAGCATTTCCTCAAGTTTGGATCCTGAGTAGCAATACCGACAGGACAAGTATTAAGATGGCAGACTCGCATCATTACACATCCCAAAACTACTAATGGTGCGGTAGCAAAGCCAAATTCATCAGCACCAAGTAGGGCTCCAATAACTACATCTCTCCCTGTTTTCATCTGGCCGTCAACTTGCACGACAATTCTATCTCTAAGACGGTTCATAACAAGAACTTGTTGCGTTTCCGCAAGTCCTAATTCCCATGGAGTACCTGCATGTTTGATGCTGGTTATAGGAGATGCTCCTGTGCCTCCATCATGACCAGAAATAAGTACTACATCTGAGTGACCTTTAGAAACCCCTGCAGCCACAGTTCCTACTCCAACCTCAGAAACTAATTTCACATTTATTCTTGCATCTCTATTAGAGTTTTTCAGATCGTAAATTAACTGCGCGAGATCTTCAATTGAGTAAATATCATGATGTGGAGGAGGAGATATTAATCCAACACCAGGGGTGGAGTATCTAACCTTAGCTATCCAAGGATAAACTTTATGACCAGGAAGTTGACCTCCTTCGCCAGGTTTTGCTCCCTGCGCCATTTTGATTTGAATATCATCTGCATTTACTAAGTATTCACTTGTTACCCCAAATCTTCCTGAAGCAACTTGTTTCATTGCACTTCTTCTTAAATCCCCATTAGAATCAGGAGTAAAACGTCTTGGATCCTCTCCACCTTCTCCAGTATTTGATTTCCCGCCAATTCTATTCATGGCAATCGCAAGTGTCTCATGTGCCTCGCTACTTATTGAACCGTATGACATAGCACCAGTACTAAATCTTTGGAAAATGGACTCCACTGGTTCGACTTCTTCTAATGGGACAGGTTTGTCTGTCCATTTCAAATTAAATAAACCCCTAAGAGTT
>CAYWAX010000153.1:0-4555 GCA_964456425.1 uncultured Nitrospinaceae bacterium
GTGCTAAAGGATTATCGCCAATTTCATCCAAAGGACTGTACTCATAAGAAAAATTAGAATCCTGAGGTGACTCAAAAACAGGAGGACGCTTTTTCCAGAAAGGATGGATTTTTTCAAATGCAGAACCAATTTGAAGTATTTTATCTTCCTCACCCCATTTACCCGCAATTTGAAGGCCAACGGGAAGACCTGCACTTGAAAATCCTGAAGGAACTTGCAAAACAGGATTTCCAATAGTGCTAAATGCCACTGTACATCCACTTATTTCTCCCCATACTTTCATGCCGTCGAGACAATCTTGAATCGTGGGAGGATCCACAGGACAAGTAGGTGTTAGAATAGCATCTACTTCTTGAAAAACCTTTGCAGCCTGACGAATAAAAAAAGTCCTAGCTCTCTGTGCCTGTATATATCTCCATCCAGGAACAAATAAACTCTCTTCGAAGAAATCCGCTCCTGGCGAAACATAATCATCTCTATTTTCTAATAAGTATTTTCTGTGATATTCCGCACTTTCCGGACCTACTACTGCAGCGTATGCAATTTGTCCCTTCTCAGCCCATGGTATTTCAACTTCTTTCACTTTTGCGCCCAATTCTTCGAAGACAGAAATTGCGTTACGAACAACCTGTTCCAATTCAACATCAATACCAGGCCAGAAATGATTTGTTGGGATACCTAATACAAGACCCTCTAATCCTTCTTTTAATTTTTTTGAAAAATCTGGAGAAGAAATTTTTCCAGTCGTAGGATCCTTTTCATCAGGACCTGCCATTGCTTGCAAAAGAAAAACTGCATCTTGAACTGTCCGACAAATTGGACCAACATCATCAAAACTCATTCCAAGCGGTACGGCACCAGATCTACTTATTCTGCCGTGGGTACAACGAATACCTGTGAGATTACAAAATGAAGCAGGCAATCGGACTGACCCTCCCGTATCAGAACCAATAGCAGCAATTGCCATACCTGAAGCAACAGACGCTGCTGAACCACTACTACTTCCTCCTGGAGTTCTTGAAAGATTCCATGGATTAAGTGAGGGACCGAAATAAGAATTTGCGCCTGTTCCACCCCTAGCAAATTCTTGCAGATTTGTCTTTCCAAGAATTATCGCCCCAGAATCGATAAGCCTTTGAATACATTCAGCAGTTTGTATAGAAATATTTTCTGATAAAATTTTACTGCCTGCAGTCATCCGAAATCCATCTAAATCAAAAAGATCTTTTATAGCTATAGGAATTCCGTGCAGAGGACTTCGAATTTTTCCTTCAAGTGCTTCTTTTTCTAATATGATAGCTTGTTCTCTAGCTTGATCGAAAGTCGTCGTAATAAATGCATTAATTGTTGAATCCTGTGCATCAATCTGTTCAATACATGATTCTAGAAGTTCACTAGGTTTCACCTCTTGAGATTCAATCAAAGGAGATAATTCAGAAATTGAAGCAAAAGACAAATCTTTTTTTTCCATTTAGGGTTCCAATCTATTTATTTAAATTATTTTTCAACAATAAAATGTTCACGTTTAGATTCTCCAAGGTGTTCCATTCCATTATCTGTAACAAGGACGGTATATTCAGCATGCACACCACCTTCGCCAAATTTTCCAGAAGGAAGTTCCACAGAAAGTACTGACCCTGCCGGAAAAGGAATATCCGAATTTTCAGGCAAAAAGGGATCATTCAATGGCACAGGATCGCTTAGTGTATATGGTAATTCACGAGCTTCGATTCCCATAGTATGCCCACACAAAGAACCATTATAATTAGGAAGACCACTTTTTTTAGCTGCGTTTAATGCAGCATGAAAGATTTCTGATGGTTTAACTCCAGATCGAATTACGCCAAATGCAGCTTGCAAACCCGCTTGAATAGCATTCCACTGATTTTTTCTTGATGGATCAGGTTCTCCAAATGATCCACAACAACCGACATCGGCACAATAATGATTTAGTCTCATTCCCGCGTCAAAAAAGAACCCATCACCTTTTTCAAAAGCGCGATCCGATGGTGGAAAAATTGAAGCTGACCTCCTACCACCTCCTAAATGAAACCAACTCCACTTTCCTCCTCCAGCAGCCACTGTTCTATAATAATGACTCGCAATCTCTCGTTCAGTTTTACCTATAGCTAGTTCTGCATGAAATGCCTGCAAGGCTTTTTCATTTAAAGTAGCCGCTTCCCTGATTCTCTCTATTTCTTCATAAGTTTTTTGAAGACGTATCAAACGAAATAAACTTGAGCCGTCAATAAAGGAAATTTCGGGAAACATCTCTTCAATTGCAAAACGAGAAGCAGGACGAATTCCTTCATTGTCGATTGCTACTTTTCCTTTATCGATGCCTCTCTCTTTTAAAATCCTAGCCAGTGCTTTAACAGAACTTTCTTCTCTGGGAGCATCTTCAGTTATAAGACTTAAATAATTTTTTTCTTCTTCATTCCCTCCCTGTTCTCCTGGATCCATATTTAAAGCAGAGCGAGGACCATATCCCCTTACATCTTCTATCCAAGAACCTGTGGACGAATAATAGGTTTCATCTTGTCGAGAGACTATTAATGCAGGATCAATTTCATCTCTACTGAAGAAAAGAGCAAACGTCTCTGTAGTTGCATCCCCATAAGTATATTGTGCCCAACCCTGAAATCCTGAAAGATAAAGAACATTATGTCTTGTAGTCGCTAATAAGGCTTCAACATCAAATTCTTTCATTAACTGTAGTGCTCTATCCTTGTTGAAAAGCATTCGTATTTCTCCTAGTAAAAGGCAACTTTAAATTGCAAAAATTAATCAAGATTGTAGATACTACATGAAAGAGAGAAAGTTTAAAATAAGTTGATAGAAACCAAACATAACTAAATTCTTTTTTAACAAATTTAACCCTAAGCCATTAAATAACCACCACAAACATTTAGTAGTTGTCCATTTACGTAACTAGAAGCGTCACTCGCTAGATATACAGCTGCCCCTGCAATATCTTCCGGCTTTCCAATCCTTCCAAGCGGGAGACCAGACAAGTAGGCCTTAACTGCCAAATCTTGCATAACCTGCGTCATTTCTGTATCGATTAATCCGGGACCAATACAGTTTGCACGGATCCCCTTACTTCCCCACTCTTTTGCTAGAGATCGTATATATGGAATCAAACCCCCTTTTGCGGCAGCATAATGTGAAGCCCCAGTAACAGAGCCTACTATACCCGCAACAGATGCAACTTGAATAATAACTCCATATTTCCTCTCTGCCATTCTTGGAAGTAAATTTTTTGTTAAATTAAAACATGAAGTTAGGTTAACACTAATCATCTTATCCCAAATTTCGTCTGGCATCTCATCAATATTATATCTATTATGAATACCAGCAACACTCGCTAAAGTATCAATTCCGCCTACCTGATCATCCATTTCAGCTACTATTTCTTTGACTTGTTTTCTATCAGTAACATCTAATTTAGATATATGACATTTCAATCCTTTTTCATCAGATTTGTTTTTCAAATCTTCAAGACCTTCCATTTTAATATCACAAGCAATTACTTCAGCACCAAATTCCATAAAAGCTTCCGCAATTCCTCTTCCAATACCTTGCGAAGCACCTGTAACTAATGCTTTTCTATCTTTCAGGTGAAATTGTATTGTCACATCTAACTCCTCTTTTCAAAATCTTAGAATATAGTAATTATAAAATATCTTGAATTCATTTGCTAGATATTTCAACTATAGATTTTCTAACACCAATTTATAACCTTTGTAATTCAGATGATTATAGTCTAGTGGACCGTGAATAAAGTTTCCTTCTCCTGCTTTTTTAATTACATCGGTCATATCCAAAAAAATTAAATTTTTTAATTTTGCAAAATCTCTAATAGAATTACGTATAAAAAGACTTCTTATTTTGTTCTCCACATTTGTTATCAAAAGTTCGCCTTTAGATTGGTAGATATGAATTGAAATAGGTTCTTCCCAATTATAAGAAGTGACAACCGAAGGCAAGTAAATTATTGTTATTTTCATACTATCAAAATTATTCTTCAGATCAGAAATAGCTGCAAATGTTACATCTAAAGCTTTGTCTATATCATCTTTCAACTCCATCGCAGCACTTTGCGGTCTTATAGGAAAAAAGTTTTTTGTCTTCAAGAATTTTACATGATTTTTCTTCCACTTTTTCCTACTCATAATTGAAGAACCTTGAGACTTAAGAACATTTGATATTCGATTATAATTTTTCTCTCCTATAGCGTAATGCGAAAATCGTTTTAGAGAAGAAATAAAAAGTGAAGGAGAGTGTCTTAAAATATCAAAAAGTGGGAGATAAAATCGAATTCTTCTTTTCCATAAATCATGAAATTCAGACTCCATAAACTTTTTGAGGCTTTTCGTTTTTTTAAAAGAAAGGTGAGCCCAATTATTATCTAAATCATTTCCTTCATAAAACAAAAAAATAATTTCTTTCGGATCATCGATAATGGGCAAAAAAGGAGTCTGATTAATTAGTCCTACACATAATTTCATTTCTTTGACAGTCATCTTAAAACTCCTATGAAGACTTGGTACTC
>CAYWAX010000154.1:0-4549 GCA_964456425.1 uncultured Nitrospinaceae bacterium
CATGGAGTCTTCTCATAGAGGATGTTGTGCACCTAGAGACTTAGCTGATGCGCGTTCTGTCGCATCTATTTTGAATATCCCATTTTATGTTATGGACGTTAGAGAATCTTTTAGAACTTCTGTGATTGATAAATTCATTAATGAATATAGCCTTGGAAGAACACCCGTCCCTTGTGTTAGTTGTAATCAGGTAGTGAAGTTTGACTATCTAGCAAAAAGAGCATTAAGTTTAGGTGCAGATTTTCTTGCTACAGGACATTATGCAAAACGTGTTAATCATTTTGGAAGACAAACTCTTTGTCGTGCTGCAGATAAGTTGAAAGATCAAACCTATTTTCTTTTTGGTATGAGTCAACTCCAATTACGTCAAACTATGTTTCCTCTGTCAGATATAACTAAAGAACAGACAAGGGAAGTGGCTCGCAATTATGGGCTACCAAATGCAGATAAAGATGAAAGTCAGGAAATTTGTTTTGTGCCTAATGATGACTATCGTACTTTTCTTAAGGAAGAAGGAGTAAGTGATGTTCCAGGACAAATTGTTGATTCTAGTGGAGAAGTGATTGGCAAACATTCTGGTTTTAGAAATTATACTGTGGGGCAAAGAAAAGGATTAGATGTGATAGGGAATAAGCCAAAATATGTACTTGAGATTATTCCCGATACCCATACTTTGATTGCTGGGAACAGGGAAGAACTTTTTGAAGACAGTTTTGAGGTAGAAGATGTACATTGGTCAGTTCCAATAAAAGAATCAGGTCATGAATTATTTGTACAAGTACGCCATCAACAAAAGCCTTCTCTATGTGTTGTCTCTTCCTTGTCTAATAAAGTTGTTAAGGTGATGCCACAAAATCCTAGTTCTTTAGGAGCTATTTCCCCAGGACAAGCTGCAGTTTTTTACGATGGCGATATTTTATATGGTGGTGGTTGGATAGCAAATAAAAATTAGGTGGCTGTGAACTAACCAGGTGGCCATAACATTTTTCTTCCTGCTAAAAGATGAAAATGTACATGGAAGACAGTTTGTCCACCATCTTCTTTGCAGTTAGCAACAATTCTGAACCCTTTTTTTTCAAAATTAAGTTTTTTGGCAATTTTATTCGCTGCCATAAAAACGGCGGAAATTAGATTTGAATCTTCTTGTCCAATATCAAGGATAGTTTCAAAATGCTTTTTTGGAACTATTAGTATGTGAGTCGGAGATGCTCTTTCAATATCTTCGAATGCGTATACAAACTCATCTTCATAAACTTTTTTTGATGGGATAATGCCTTCTAGAATTTTACAGAAAATACAATCCAATTCAATAGTTCCTTTTTTTCATAAGTCCTAAATGATAATATTCCGAAGATGTTAAACCTAGTTCTTTTTTGTCGCAAGTCCTGCAAAGTGTATTATTAATAAAAAACGCCTGAATATTTCTAAGTTGGAAAGGAATTTCTCCTATGAATATAAGTAGAGAATTTGTAGACCATCTTCATAAAATCAAGTATGAAATTTTGCCAGAAGAAGCACGTGACCGAGCAAAATATTTTCTTTTAGATTTTCTTGGGGTTACTATTTGCGGGACTAGCGCAGATAGTTCAAAAGTTTTTTATAATTTCATTAGTAAAAACGCCAGTCATAATGGCCCATGTACGATTATAGGTTCTTCTTTGAAGGCTTCTCCGGCTGACGCAGCCCTTGTTAATGGTGGAATTGCACATGCAATAGAGATGGATGATGTTACAACTAGGTCTAGTTTACATCCTGGTGTGAGCGTTATGCCTAGTTCCCTTGCAATGAGTGAACTTCACTCTACAAATCCTAAGCATTTGATTGAGGCTATTGTTGCTGGTTATGAAGTTACTAATAGGATAGGGAATGCTGTTAATGCAAAAAGTCATTATGCAAGAGGATTTCATCCTACTGCTACTTGTGGGACGTTTGCTTCTTCTATTACAGCATCAAAACTCTTGGGGCAATCTATAGATGTAATGGCAAATGCTCTTGCAATTGCTGGGAGTCAAGCATCTGGTTCTATGCAGTATTTAGATAACGGTGCTTGGACGAAAAGATTCCATCCTGGATGGTCTGCACATAGTGGGATATACGCAGCGTACCTAGCAGAAAATGGTTTTATTGGACCTTCTGATATCCTAGGAGGCGAAAGTGGTTTTTTTGCTGCCTATAGCGATGATGCAACCCCAGAATTTCTTACAGAAAAAATTGGCGAATATTGGGAGATATGTGAAACAGGCATTAAACCTTATGCTTGTTGTAGATTTAATCATGCTAGTGTAGACGCTACCATTAATCTATGTAAAGAAAATAATCTTTTTGCAGAAGAAATTGATAAAGTAGAAGTAAGGGTTCCAAAGACAAGTGAATTACTCGTAATTAATCCTGAAGATAAAAAGAGAAATCCCGAAAATATAGTGGATGCTCAATTTAGCCTTCATTATGCAGTTGCTGTTTCAATTTTAAAAAGGTCTGCTGGACTTGAAGAATATTCTGATGAGTATATAAGTTCAAAAGATTTTGAACCTTTGATTCATAAAATATTTTGTTTTGGTGATGAAGAGATGGACAAGGAATTTCCAGAAAAATGGCAAGCAAATGTGAAGATAATTACTAAAAAAGGTAATTATGAAACTCATCAATCATATCCTAAAGGAGATCCGAAAAATCCTTTAACCTGGGATGAATTGATAGAACGGTTTCATCTCATGACCAGCAAGGTTATAAGTAGAGAGAAAAGTAACGAAATTGTAGAAAAAGTGACTAGTTTAGAGAGTCTAGAAAGTACTAATGAATTAATTAAATTATGTTCATTTGAGTGTTGATTTTTTTTCGTACAACCGTATCAATTTTATAGCTATCGAGACACTATTGCTTAATTTCTCCAGTAGATCTGTGTTCATATCTTCATAATAATGCCCAGTTTTTTCAGAGCCTAGCAAAAAGAACCCGAGAAGTCGTCTTTTGTCTTTTAGTGGTACAATGGCTGCAGAATTAATTTGTTTGATATTTTTTGGGAAAATATCCTGAGTGTGATCAAATTTTTGAAATAATCTAGTCTTATTACCCTTTGGAAATTTTTTTCTTTCCTCTTTAGATATATATCTTAATTTTGGACTATTTCCAACTTGTTTGTTTAGTTCTATAATTTTTTCTTTTTTTGCACTTGTACAAAGAGTAAATCCCACGAATCCTAGATTGAATTTGGATTTGGCTGCATTTGCAAGTTTTATAAGTGATTGATTAGAGGGAATATCTTCAAAAAGCAGGTTTTCAAGTGTATCAAAATCATCTTCAATTTTTTCATTATTCCTAACTGTTTTGATAGACTCTTCTAATGCGTTCAAAAGATTTTGTCTATCTTCCCTCATTTTATCAAAGAGCTTTTTACGAATATTTAGTATTTTTGTAGAAAATTCTTTTTCTTCAAAAATACTACTTTTTTCTATTTGTTCGGGATACTTAAGAAAAAAACCTGGATTTTCTTCTAAGAATTTAAGAATATCTTTTGGTGAAATTGATTGCATAGAATTTTTTCTCTCGGTAAATTAAAAACTTAAAAAAACCTGTATCAAGAACTTCATTTTACTCTAAAAACTTTTTTGTTAAAATCATTAATGTTCTTTATTAAAAATATTTTTTCTGTTTTTAACCTTTTTCAATAAGGGGGAGTTGTGGAATCTTTTATTCCTGAAAAAACGGCAGTAGGAATTGTTGGTATTGGAAAAATGGGTACACCTATGTCAAAGAATTTAGTGAGTGCTGGTTATACTGTTTATGGTTATGACGTTAAAAAAGAGAATGTGGAAAAACTTGAATCAGGTGGAGTGAAAGTAGCTGAGTCTCTTACGGATTTAGCAAGTTATTGTGATATTTTAATCACAATGTTGCCTAGTAGTGATGATGTTGAATTTGTTGTACTTGGTGAAGATGGTTTAGCAGAAAGTCTTTCAGAAGGAAAAGTTATTCTTGATATGAGTTCATCGTATCCTCCCCGTACAAAGTCGTTGGGAGATAAACTAGAAAAACTTGGGATTAGATTTTTAGGTGCTCCGGTTTCAGGTGGTGTTATAGGTGCTGTAAATGCAACATTGGCAATAATGCCAGGTGGCCCTAAAGATTTAGTAGATGCATGTATGCCTGTTTTTGAGGTTTTAGGAAAAAATATTGTTCATGCGGGAGATTCTGTTGATTCTGGACATGCTATAAAATGCGTAAATAATTTTCTCTCAGCTACTAATCTTGTTGCTTCCATGGAAGCTATG
Source organism: uncultured Nitrospinaceae bacterium (assembly GCA_964456425.1). Taxonomy (GTDB): domain Bacteria; phylum UBA8248; class UBA8248; order UBA8248; family UBA8248; genus UBA3496. Next base: position 4,269 of record CAYWAX010000154.1, read on the forward strand.
TCTCTGTCTGCTAAGCTTGGGTTAGATCCTGAGAAGACTTTAAGTGTCATAAACAGTGGTTCCGGTTTAAATGCAGCTACAAAAGATAAGTGGCCCCGCTTCTTGCTCCCAAGAGATTTTGATTGTGGATTTAGTACTGGATTAATGTATAAAGATCTCACTATGGGTAGTGATCTAGCTCGTGAACTCGGTGCAACTTTTTTTATAATGAATCATGTTAGACAGGTATATGGGCTAGGAGTATCAAAATTTGGTGCAAATTCTGACCAAACACTTTTGCT
>CAYWAX010000155.1:0-4518 GCA_964456425.1 uncultured Nitrospinaceae bacterium
AAAATGAGTTGCATTTTCTGAATTCGTTATAAACATTTTTGAGCCATTAAGAATATAATTTTGTCCATTACGCTTAGCGGAAGTTCTAAGAGATGCGACATCACTTCCTCCATCAGGTTCAGTAATCCCAATACCAAATCTCATTTCACCTTTAGCTACTTGGGGAAGCCAGTCTTTCCTCTGAGATTCATTTCCATACTTATCTATTAACCATCCAACCATAGAGTGACTTCCAAGAACACCAGTAAGACTCATCCAACCCCTTGAAAGCTCTTCTGTAAAAACGACTAAACTCATTGCATCCATCTCGGAACCGCCAAATTCTTCTGGGACTAAAGCTCCAAAATAACCAAGATCTTTCATTTTATTTACAATAAGATGCGGATATTCATCATTATGTTCATATTTCATTGCATCTGGAAGTACATCTTGTTCGACAAACTTTCTAACTCCTGACTGTAGAGCTAATTGAAATTCATTTAATTGAACATCCACAAAAAAACTCCTTATTTAACTATTCAAAAAGACTTAATCCACTACTGTTTTTCGGGATCTGAAGTCTTTCTACAACTTTCCCATTAATCAAATGAACATCGACAATCTCTTTTACATCTTGAACCTGAACACCCCCATACCAAATATTATCTGGCATCACACAAATGACGGCTCCATGTTCACAAACATCCATACATGTTGTTCCTAAAATTCTAGCTTTTCCTTTTAGATTCTGTTTTTCCAACTCTTCTTTCAACTTAGTTCTAATCTCAACTGAATTGCATTGCGCACAACTACCCTTAGGATGGTCTAAAACCCTCTCATTAGTACACACCATCACATATCTTTTTTTTTCAAACATTAAATCAAACCTTTCATTAAAAAATAAAGCTAACATTAAAAAGATAGAATCTTCAACGAATTAGAGAATTATTTTGAATATTTACCAATGTGTAAGTTAGAATGAGTATTAATTTATTATTTTAAAAGAAAGCTATATTCTTATGATTACATTGTATGCAACTTGTATTATAGATCAACTTTTACCAGAAGTAGGAGAATCTGTTTTTTATCTTCTTGAAAAAACAGGCGAAGAAATTTATTATCCTGAAACTATCACTTGTTGTGGCCTGCCTCATTTTAATAACGGATACCAAGAAGAAGCCGGCGAAATACTCAAAAAACAAATTGATTCACTCGAAGGAGAAGGACCTATCGTTGTTCCCTCAGGTTCTTGTTGTTGGATGTTGAAAAATGTTCTCCCTACTCTCTTTACAGATCAACCGCATATTTACAAAAAAGCTGTAAAAATATCTGAAAGAGTCATCGAACTGACTCAATACTTTCAAAAGATTGGTCTGTTGGAGAAAAAAAACATATTGCCTGGCAAAACTACGTACCACGACTCATGTCATCTTCTTCGTGGCCTTGGTGAAAGTGAATCCCCAAGGAAATGTCTCGAAACTACTTGTGAAAAAATAGTAGAACTCGAAGATTCGGATAGATGTTGCGGTTTTGGTGGCTCTTTCTGTATGAAATTCCCTGAAATATCTTCCGAGATGTTAGATCAAAAAATTGAAAAAATAGAAACAACTGAAGCAGATTGGATTATAGCAGCAGACGCTGGATGCATTCTACAGATCGCGAGTGGTCTTGAAAAAAGAAAATCTAGCACGAAAATACTTCACATTGCGCAAGCTCTTGCTGGTCCTGGAAAACCAGGTTGGCCTAAGGAAGAGAAATCTTGAAAAATAATTTCAACAAAAGAGCACATTCTGCAATTGCAAATTCTCATTTGCAAGACGCACTTCATATCGCTACAAGCAGATTTGCGGAATTAAGATCCAAAAGTTTTAACACAATTGTCTCTCCTGACACATTACGCAGACGTGCAAAAAAAATAAGAGAGGAAACTTTTAATAATATAGATACTCATCTAAAAAATCTCACCGAGAAATTAGAAGAGAATGGTGTTCATATTCATTTTGCTAAAACTGCAGATGAAGCAAAAAGAAAGATTTTAAAAATCGCCAAAGAAAATAACACAAAAACAGCAGTCAAAAGTAAATCTATGGCCTCAGAAGAATTACACCTAAATGAAGCATTAGAAGAAGCGGGCATCAAACCTGTTGAAACTGACTTAGGCGAATGGATTTTACAACTCGCACATGAAACTCCAAGTCATTTAGTGGCACCTGCGATTCATAAAACATTAGGACAAGTAACTGAACTTTTTAGAGAAAAAGTTGAACCTGATATCGACGAAGACCCGGAAACACTCACTGCGATTGCAAGAAAAAGAATACGTTCTGAATTCTTAAGTGCAGAATTAGGTATCACAGGTGTGAATTTCGCTATTGCAGAAACCGGGACTATTTGCCTTGTAACAAACGAGGGGAATGCAAGAATGGTTACAACTCTTCCAAAAATACATATTGGGATTATGGGAATAGAAAAAATTGTTCCCACGATTGAAGACGCATTTACTCTTTTATCAGTCCTTCCAAGAAGTGCTACCGGGCAAAAGCTAACCTCATACTTCACTATGATCACTGGGGCAAAGAAAGAAATGGAATCAGACGGCCCTAAAGAAATACACTTAGTCATCATAGATGGAGGAAGAACTCAACATCTAGGAGGACCCTTTCAAGAGGCCTTCCATTGTATTCGATGTGGGGCATGTCAGAATGCTTGTCCTGTTTTTCAAACTGTAGGTGGTCACGTATATAATTCTGTGTACGGAGGACCAATTGGTTCTATCTTAACTCCAATGCTAAATGGAATCGAAACCTCAAACGAATTACCTATGGCATCTAGTCTTTGTGGTGCCTGTATGGATGCATGTCCAGTAATGGTAGATATTCCAAGAATGCTTCTAGAAATGAGAAAAAAAAGAGTATCAAATAGAGAAAATTCACTTATAGAAAATACGAGTTTCAAGATTGCCGCATCTTCAATGAAGTCTCCTACGCTATGGAAAACTTTCTTTAAGATAACAAGTCTTTTCTTGAATATTTTTTCTCGAAATGGAGAACTTCTGTGGCAACCTAAATTTTTAAAAAAGAAACTTCTAAATAGAAATTTTCCTATGCCTGCAAAAAAAAGTTTTAGAACTATCCTTGAAGAAAAAGGAAAATTAACCACTAAAAAAGCAAAAAAAGAAGTGGCTGAGGAAGAAAAAATAGATCCTTCAGAATCACCTATAATTCCAAATCACGACATTCATAACTTACACGGAATCAGCTCTGATACAGAGTCTCCTGTAGAAGAATTTCCGATTGAGAATCCTATAGAATATTTCATGCAAGAAGTTGAATCTGTAGGAGGCAAATCCTATTTCGCTAACAATAATGAAGAAAGTTTAAAAACTATTAATAAAATTACTAAAGGATTCTCGAAGTCTAAAATTGCAATTACTAATAGTGTCCCTGAATTCATAAAAAATAATTTTGAAAATGAAAACAACGAAATTCTGAAACCAAAAATAAAAGATGATAATAGGGATTCTCTTAAAGAAGCCAGAATTGGAATTACCTCTTGTGACTGGGCTATCTCTGAAACAGGGACTATAGTTATATTCAGCAATGAAAATCAGCCTAGGCTATTTTCTTTACTACCAGAAATACATATCTGTGTTGTTTTAGAGAAACAACTACTAAAACACTTAAATGATTTGCCTGATAAAATAAAAAATATACTTCTTGAGAATAAATCTATTGCGCCAAGTTGTATTAATTTAATCACTGGACCTAGTCGTTCGGCTGATATAGCACTCACACCTATCAAGGGAGTACATGGGCCAAAAGAATTACATATTATAATTCTATCAAAAAATAATTCTTGAAAATTTTCAGCATAAAGGAGTAATTTAATGGATTTTGAACTTACAGAAAAACAACGAACCCTAAAGAAAATCGCACATGACTTTGCTGAAAATGAAATACGACCCGTTATACTAGAAAGAGATAAAATTCAGGACCCTGCAGAGCGCTTTCCTTGGGACATACTTGAAAAAGGAAGCAAAATGGGATTACGCACACTTTCTATTTCTGAGGAAAAAGGTGGAGGTGGTGCGAATATTTTAGACTTATGTATAGTTGGCGAAGAAATTGCCTGGGGAGATCTAGGCATATCAGTTACTTTTGATCAGACTTGGAAAGTTATACATTTTCTTGACCGAGTTTGGAATGAAGAACAACGTTCAAGATATTTACCGGCATTTTTAGAAGACCATAGATTTCACCTAGCCGTAGGAATGACTGAACCTAGTGTTGGTTCTGAAAATTTCTATCCACATAATGATCCAGAACTTGGTGTTAAGACAAGTGCTACTCGAGATGGAGACAATTGGATTATTAACGGAAAAAAACATTATATCAGCAATGGAGGAATTTCTAAACTATATACTCTTGTAACTAGATCCAACCCTAAAGTAGGAGTTCCAGAAGGTGTAACCTATTTCATGGTTTCTCCCGATATGGATGGTTTTACATGGTGCCAAATGTTTTGGTCTGGTTATGAAAT
>CAYWAX010000156.1:0-4469 GCA_964456425.1 uncultured Nitrospinaceae bacterium
TGAAGGCGATTATTATATTAGATTCAATAATCTTTTTTTCTATTTATGATAATTAGATTTTCTTTAATTTTTTTATCGGGAATTTAGTTCTGTAATTTTTCCCGAACTATCAAGACGCAATCCAGATTTCTCGGCAAGGTCAAGAACTGATTTTGCCCAACTGATTTTCCCAGGGTCGTTACCACCTAAAATTGCCATTAAATTTGCATACTCATGCCCAATATTTTTAAAACCTCGCATAACTCCTGCTGGTACTGAAATAATATCAAAGGTATCAAGTTCTATATCATTTTCTCCATTTTCTCCCCAATATATTGACCATTTTCCTGACATAGCAAAGAAAACTTCTACTGTAGTATGTGCATGCAACGCAGCTCCTTTTCCCGGTTCGGCACCAACGTAGTGGACGTTAAAGCCTTCTACAGCATTGATCGATGGTTTTAGTTCAGGGTCCTCTGAAACTCCATTGCCAATTACATTGTACAAATCTCTTTCATGATCCGGAAGACGTGTATCTACAAAAGCCTGTTTTGATAGTTTCATTTTAGTAAATTTTGCATATCGCTTTTTCATATCTTCTACGCTCAAATCTCTTTCTGTCATAACATCCTCCCCTTTGAGTGATGGTTTTATCTGACATAAAGCATGAATTTGTACTTCATTAAATTTTGCAGGAATCCGTTCTATTTTTTTTCTTTTGGGAAAGGTACTCGTTTAGACTGAATTGATTTTAAAGCTAACTCTTGGCCTAGTCTTCTATCTTTAATGAATTCTGCAACGATTGAAACAGCAATTTCTCCTGGACTATCTGCACCTATGTCTAAGCCGATAGGGGCATGGACTCTTTCTATAAGGTCTTTTCTTTTAAAGCCTTTTTCTTGCAAATGTCGGTATGTGAGAAGCACCTTACTTTTAGATCCTATCATTCCAATATAGCGAGCAGGTGTAGAAAGTGCCCATTCTAAAACTGTTTCATCATTTGCATGGCCACGTGTAATAATTGCTAGATAACTAGACTCGTCTATCTCAAGAGAATCAAATATTTCGGGAAACTCCCCTACGTGGAAATCTTCAGCCATTGGAAATCTTTCTTTGTTTGCAAAGCTAGGTCTATCTTCAACAATACCCGTGCGAAATCCAGCTAAATGTGCAGTTTGAGCTACACAAAAAGAAACATGTCCTCCTCCAAAAAGATAAATTTTTGGTTGAGTAGTAATAGGTTCTATGAAAATTTCTGTAGTAGGCGACGGTTTCTTCGCGTTATTCTCATCTTTTTTGCCTTTGTCAAATTCCAGGGTTGTAGGTTGACCCTCTCTCATAATTCGAGAACTTTCTCTCCAAATTTCTGCTTCGTATTTTGACAAACTGCCAACTGTACTGCCATCTTTTAAGATTAGAAGTTTATTGTTTTGATTTTTGGAAGGAGATATTTGTGTGGCCATTGCTGCACTGCCACCAATTCTTCTTATTTTATTGACAGCGGAAAGTAATTCAATACTATAATTTTCTAAAGGTTCTACAAAGATCTCAACTATCCCTCCGCAAATATGTCCACTGTCGGCTGCATCTTGTTCTGTTAAGTCAAATCGGAGTTTTTCCGATTTCTTGTTCTCTAATACATCCATAGCGGTTTGCCATACTTCTGCCTCAAGACACCCTCCGCCTACGGTACCTTCAATTGTTCCATCTTGCCTCACTAACATTTTTGCATCGCTACTCATAGGTGCTGATCCTTTGCGATTTACTATTGTCGCAATAGACGCAGGCTCACCTTTTTGTATTAAGTCTTCCATGCTATTAAAAATATTTTTTGACATTAAATTTCCTATATTGAACAGGTATCAATTTCTTTTTTTATCTTGAATATATACCAAACTAGTGTCCCAAGAACAACAACTAGTTATAATAAGTCTATCAGATGGTTTGCTAGGAAATTTTCCTAGTTCATTAATAATATATGCGATTTTTTCAATTTCGTCTATATTTTCAATACAATCTGCTTTATTCAAAACAATAACTTTCTTAGAATTTTTAGGAGTATTTTGAAAAATTCCTTTAGGATGATTAATCAATAAAGCTAAACTCTCTGGACTAATCTTCATTTTTTCTTTTAGTCCAGTTACTTCACAAAATTGTTTTAGTCGAAAAATATTTTTTTTTGAAACGGATAAACCGATGGAATCTAATCCAATAACTCCTAAAGTGTAATTTGATTCTATGGGAATTAAGGGCTCATTTTTATTTGGAGCCTTAATAGGAAGACCTTTAGAACCATCTGCTTCAATAAAAACAATTCTGTCACTAGATATAAATCGTTTAATTTTTTCTTTTTGGAATCCTTTTAATTTCATTTTTTTTAAATTCTTATTAGATTGATTTGGAATTGTTTCTTCTCCAATTTTTTTTCTTGCGAGTACAAAAATCCTTTTTTTTATCGTATTTTTGGATTTTAATGTTGAAGCAATAGTATCTTCTGTACCTAGAATAATTGAGGATTTAAGTTCTTTTTGAGGAGAGAAAATATTGGTAGTAGTTGTAATTAAAATTGGACAAGAATGAAAATTCAAAGCTTCTTTTGCAAGTTTATTGATAATGCTAGTTTTGCCTCCTCCGCCAACAACAGAGACTGTATCCCCTTTTTGTAATCCTAATCCATGGACTAGATTAGATTTCAGAAAAGTCTTTTTCATCTCGATTTATTTTCCAATAATTCTTTTCTAAGTATTTGCACAATTTCTTGAGTGAGCTGTGTCAATTCTTTTACAACTATATGATTTTCGTAAATTTGTTCAACAAATGAATCTACTACACCCACACCGATTAATCTGACCCCATTCTTAGAAATCTGACTAGCAGTAGAAATGAGATGTGATGCATCACCATTTGGTTGACCGTCAGAAGTGATAATAATAATTTTTTCTTTCTCACTTCTTTGTGTGATCCTTTTAAAAGCAAAAAGAAGATGTTCTTCATCCCAGTTATTAAAGCGAGGGTAAATATTTACTAGTCTGTTTTTTGTTTGTGAGAATGTGTCCTCAAAAGATTTGTAAATTCTATGTTGTAATTTAGAATGTCGTATATGCCTGTACTTGAAAGCTGGAATATGTCCAAGGGAAGCTGCCATTGCTGCCTCAGAGTTTTCTGTGGAGTAACCTATAACTTCAAAAGGAACGCGAATACGATCTAGTACTTCAGCGAATACAACGGTGGCTTCTCTTGCAGCAAGATATTTAGATTCTCTATTCATACTCCCACTTTCATCTACTAATAGACTAAAACATATGTCTAATTTTTCTGGTTCTTCTCTTCTTTGAAAAAGATTGAATTTTTCCAATCGTTGTTTCCAAAGTTTTTGACCATTTAGTTTTCCAGATCTATAGCTTCCAACATATCTTGTGTAAGTTCTCTCTTGAATAATTTGTAAAAGTTTTGTTGTTAAGACTTTAATTTCACTGGAAATATTTTCTAAGATTTCCGAATATTCAGAAGACTTTCCTTCTGGAGGAGTCATGATAGTTTGCTCATCTCGAAGAATAGAAGTGGGATGAATTTCTTTTTTCTTGTTTTCCAGTTGAAACCATGGTGTAGACCAGTGACCCAATGTTGCCACTTCTTCTTCTGTGAAAGATAAAGATTCTTCTTGTTCGTCTTCGTCGTTTATGATTACTTCCTGAGTTTGATTTTCTTCGGATTCGTTATATTCATCTTTTTCTATTCCCATTTCTTCTATTTCAGAATCAAGAATTTTGTCCTCAGTGAGGTTTTCTCTATCCTCTTCGGTGAACTTTTGACTTAGAAGATCATATATTTCGTGAGAACATTTATAAGCAATTTCGCCATTTGTTGTTTTACAAGCTTCTTTGATTTTCGTTTCTAAAGTTTTTATTGTTTTAGTGATTTTTGGCTCAATCAATAGCATAGTATTTGTATCTAAATTTTTTTCTGGAGTTTCTTTTATATATGTGGATCCTATTAAAAAAATTCCTAACTGAATTTGTTGAATAAATGGCAATTCCCCAATTTTTATAGATGTTTTAGCTAATTCAACCGAGGGTTTTATAAATTCTATTAGATTCTTAGTTGTTCCAGGAAGAGAGGAAGTGAGAAGATTTTCGCATCTTGTATCATCTAATGTATGCCATAGACGAAAAATTCCAGGTTTGTCTTTGTTATCTGATAAAATTTGTTTTAACCAATTTTTTTGTTTGAATTTTAAGTGGGAAGCTTGAATTAAGGTCATCCCTTTTTGATATTTAAGAAAATGATTTTCGTCTGTTTTGCCACTTAGATTTTTTAAAGATATTTCGGGTTTTTCAATTTGAATATCTTGTTTTTTTGAATTAGACGATTTTTGAAACTCTGAGTCACCGAATTGAAGATTGAGATCGTAATTTTTTGTAACTATTTGTGCTAAAACTTCTAATCTTACTCTTCTTTTTTCCATAGTTTTATTTTTTAAAAGTAGTTGT
>CAYWAX010000157.1:0-4463 GCA_964456425.1 uncultured Nitrospinaceae bacterium
TCTAATGAACCAGATGATAATGAACGAAAAGTTTTTAGTGAATATCATGGAGCAGGTTCTCCAAGTGCTGTTTATATGCTTAGAATGGGTAAATATAAATATATCTCTTATCTTGGATTTTCTCCTGAATTATTTAATTTAGAACTAGACCCTGAAGAAGAAGAAAATTTAGCTAACGAAAAGAAATATAGTGAATTAGTAAAAAAATTCGACACACTTCTTAATGATATACTCAACCCTGTAGAAACTGATAAAAAGGCAAAATTTGACCAAGCTACACTTATTGCTCGACTTGGAGGAAAAGAAGCTATCCTTCAGAAAAAAACCTTTGCGGGCACACCTCCCCCAAAAATATAAAAAGAAAACCCTCCTTTTTTAAGGAGAGTTTTCTCTTGAAAATCAAAAATTAGTACTTAGGAAATATTGTTATTTTTTTGCTCCAATGGTCTCAAAGATTTTGCCGTATGCAGAATAATCTTCTCCCACACTCTTCACAAGAGAATCTCCCCAAAGAGGTGTAGGTTTTTCTCCCATTTTTTTCAATAATTTTATATATGTTTTGTCTTTCACTAACTTTTTAAATGCAGTAACTAAAAAATTAATATTTTCTTTAGGAACTCCTTTTGGAGCAATCATCATACGCTTGGATGCTATTACAAAATCTACATTATTTTCTCGAAAAGTAAGAACTTTAGGAAATAATTTATTTCTTTTTTTAGCAGCTACTCCAAGTATTTGAATTTGTCCTCTTTTATAACGCCCAACAGTTCCACCTGTAGCAGGAAGAGCTCCAAATGTATCTATATGACCTCCTAATCCAGCTCTATATGCAGGACCACCACCCTTGAATGGAACATGTTTTAGTTTAATTCCCTTATCTGCCATTATTTTCAGGATCATTAAATGTCCCATTCCATAAATTCCAGATGAACCATAGGAAATCTTTCCTGGATTCTTTTTTGCATAAGAAACAAATTGACCAAACCCTTTCCAGGGCTGTGAAGATAATGCTGCCATCATATAATCAGCTTTTGTGAACAGAAATATAAATTCAAAATCTTTCAAGGGATCATATCCCATCTTACGTACATGAGGTGCAACAGTTAAGTGATTTACAGAAGCAAGCATAAGTGTATGTCCATCTTTTTTAGATCTGAGTAATGCGTTCATTCCAATCTTTCCGCCTCCACCAGGCATCAACTGAACTATCATTGGTTGACCTAAGTAAGTATAGGCCACACTAGCTATAGCTCTGGCATTTAAATCTGAAGAACCTCCTGCCCCAAGTGCGACAATAACTTTTATAGGTTTCGATGGAAATTTATTCGCAGAATCGGATTTTATTGGACTAATAAGAAAAATCAAAAAAACTAAAACAAAAAAACAAGAAAATCTAAAAAAATTCATTGACTATCCTCCATACAATTCTAAAGAATTCATTAGGAATCAAAAATAACAAAACTATTGAATTAGATTAATAATATTAAACCATATTTTAAGTTTGCTAGCACGCTCAGTAGGAGTCGAATCTACAACCTTCGGATCCGAAGTCTGAGGTTTTCACCCTATTTCCTATTGATATACAACAATCCTAAGATTTAATTGACTATTATACAAATCAATTGAAAATTAATTATGAATAAAAAAATATGGTATCGTATTTCTATCTATTAACTTTCTGGAGGAACTATGGATTTAGAAGAAAGAGTGCAGAAGTTAGAAGAAGAATCTGAGACATCTAAAAAGAAACTGTATTATGAACGTATTGTTGTTTTGGCACTTATTGGATATCTCTATCTTAAGGTAGTTATTTGAAAAAGGATTCCAAAACCTCTGGAACCCTTGTTTTTACTGGTACGCCCGGTAGGAGTCGAACCTACAACCTTCGGATCCGAAGTCCGACGCTCTATCCAATTGAGCTACGGGCGCACATACAAATTAATCATATCAGTGTTTTATAAATGGGGTGAGTGAGGGGATTTGAACCCCCGACCTCCGGGACCACAACCCGGCGCTCTAACCAACTGAGCTACACCCACCACGAAGAGTTTAAATAGATATAAACAATGCTAACATCAAAAACTAAAAAGTAGAAATTCCAACAAACACAAAAACACACCAATTATTCTTAAGAGAACATGGTACGCCCGGCAGGATTCGAACCTGCGACCTACGGATTAGAAGTCCGTCGCTCTATCCAACTGAGCTACGGGCGCACATAAATAAAAATATATTTTACAAATTATTTCATTACAGGGAAAGGAACGTACTGCATTTGGAAAACTATATCAATTTAAAAAAACAATTAATTAAAAAATTATCCTTCAAGATGTGTTCTAGGGAATAGTTGAATAAATAAAGATTCGTAGCGACCAAACAAAATCGAACTGATATAAATAAGACCAATTACCAGAATAATAGATGGGCCGGTAGGAAAAGCAAAATGGTAGGATAAAATTAATCCAGTAATACCACCCAAAAAAGAAAATAGAATCGAAGTTAAAATAAGTCCTTGTACATTACGAGACCAAAATCTAGCCGCTGCCGCAGGAATTATCATCATTCCTACTGACAAAAGTGTACCCATAGCATGAAATCCACCTACTAAATTTAAAACTGTCAAACTAAGAAAAAGATAATGCGCAACTCCACTCATAGGACTTACGGATTTCAGAAATGCAGAATCAAGACACTCCAAAATCAAAGGTCTATAGAACAAGGCTAGCACAATCAAAGTAACGGTCGAAATCGAAGATAACAGAAAAAGAGTCGAGTCATCTAGCGCAAGAATCGTACCAAACAAAATGTGCATTAGATTAACATTTGTCCCTCGTAAAGTGACGATTAGGACTCCCAAAGCAAGTGAAATTAGATAAAAAGATGCAAGACTTGTATCTTCTCTAAGAATCGTATTTCGTGTTACTAATCCGGTTAGAAGTACAACTACCATTCCTGCAATAAGACCTCCGAAAGTCATTGCAGTTAGAGAAAGACCAGAAATAAGATATCCAATAGCAGCACCAGGTAAAATGGCATGAGCGATTGCATCCCCGGTAAGGCTCATTCTTCGCAACATCAAAAAAACACCAACTGGAGACGCACCTAACGCAATAGAGAAACATCCCATAAGGGAACGTCTCATGAAAGAAAATTCAATAAATGGCTCTATAATGAGATCGTATATCATTAGAAAAAACTAGGCGTAATTCTTGAACAAATATCAGCATGTTCATTGAATGCTTTGCAAAGTTCATGGGCATGAGATAAATTTTCTTTCGTCAGTACTTCTTCAGTACGTCCATGAGCGATCATTTCTCTCCCTAGAATAAGAGTCTCAGGAAAATTTGACCTTATATCTTCAAGATCATGCAATGCAATAATTATTGTTCTTCCCTCACGATGCCATTCAAGAATTAGATGTAACAAGAAATCTGTAGTTTGCCTATCTATAGAATTAAAAGGTTCATCCAGAAGAACTAAATCGGCATCCTGTAATAATAAACGCGCAAATAGAACACGCTGCATCTCACCACCAGATAAAGTTCCAATAGGTCTTTCCTCATATCCAATAAGACCAAGAGAAGAAATTGACTCATAGATTCTACCTTCCATGGAACTAGAAATACCGGAAAAAGAACCAATATCATTCCAAAGACCCATAGATATGAAATCAATAACAGTTACAGGAAAACTCGGATCAACATCACTTAGTTGCGGTAAATATGCTACTTCAACTGACTGAGAATTTGAAAATTCCAGACTTCCTTCTAAGGGTTGCAATGAGCCTGTTATTCCCTTTAAAAGAGTAGACTTACCCCCACCGTTAGGTCCAGCTATCGCAGTTAATGAACCAAACTGGAAATCAAAACTTAAATGGTGAACGGCAGGATGGCGATCATATCCCAATGTTAAATTTTTACACGAAACTATCTTTGGCATACGTTTCCTCAACTATTGAATTGACCAAAAAACACCGATCCATAGAATCAAGCTAAGTACGACAGAGACAAAAATTCTAAGGAAAGCCCCAGAACACAAAAAACTGTAAGAAGTATATTTAGTTTTTATCTTTTGTCTTTTCATACAAAAATTCCTAATTAACTATCCATACAATCTTCACATTGACCATGAATTTCTACAGTAGTTTTTGTAATTTTAAAATTTTTTCTTTCTGTGTGTTTATGGATCTGAGAATAGATTTTTTTATCAGAATATTCTCTAGTTTCACCGCAATCATTACAAATTTCAAAAAAAACTGAATCCTCGCCCTCATGGGTATGATCGCACGCTATAAATGCATTAAGACTTTCTATTTTATGAACTAAGCTTTTAGATATTAGAAAATCTAAAGCACGATAAACTGTTGGGGGAGCAGAAATACCCCTCCCCCTTAGGTTATCTAAAATTTGATAAGCAGACATTTTAACTCCTTCTTCGTTCAACAAATTAAAAACTAATTGTTG
>CAYWAX010000158.1:0-4432 GCA_964456425.1 uncultured Nitrospinaceae bacterium
TATATCCTGAAGTAGGGAGCCATCCCAAAATTTCGGAAAAAACGATTATAAGCATGAGGCCCAACCAGAAATTAGGGATGGATTGGCCTGCCATAGATAAAACTGAGCTAAAGTGATCGATCCAAGAATTACGGAAAACGGCCGATAATATTCCTGCAGGGATTGCAATCACAAGACCAACAAACAAAGAAGCAACCGCAAGCATAAGCGTAGCAGGAATCCGTTCAGTTACTAGTCCCATAGCAGGTTCTTGATGGTAAAATGATTTTCCAAAATCGCCCCTCAAAACACCAAGGTTCTCTTTGTGTCCGAACAAGAAGCTAAAATATTGTTCATGGAGAGGTCTATCAAATCCCATTTCTTTTCTGAATTCATCAACTTCTTCGTTGGTTGCTTCTGGTGGCATTAGGACATCCGCTGGATCTCCTGTTAGGTGAAGCATTAAAAAGATAATTAAAAGGACTATCCAGACAACAACTATACTTTGCAGTAGACCTCGAACAATATAGCTTCGCATACACGTGCCCCTAATGATTTATTAGTAAGAACTGCACGGAAGTAATTTATTCTTTCTTGCGTTTTTCTTTGCTGGTCTATATAATTTGTTATAAATACATAACTTATATAAACACAAATCAAATTTCTTTACCACAAGCACTTAGATTATTTGTTTGAAGGTAACAGCTTTGTTTCTTTATGACTCTTAGATCCAGTTCGAGATTTTCTTTTTCAAGTTTCAAAGTAAACGTCACGTAATAGTATAGCACCTTTCTCTATCTAAAGGAGGTAATGGTATGCGCAGACTATTGATCGTTTTACTTATGCTGACACTTTTGGGTTTTTACGCTCAGAGTACTCATGCATACAAGGGAACCTTGAGACTTGCCGTACATGGACAAGCAAAGTCTTGGGATCCAGGTTACACACCTGGTTTTATGGGCACTATGATGTGGCCATGGACCTACGATACACTTGTACAGGCAGATCGAAAGACGGGAAAACTTTACGGTTGGTTAGCTGAAAGCTTTTCGCGTGTAAGTGCATCTGCGTTTAAGTTTACCCTGCGCAAGGGCGCAGTGTTTGCTTCTGGGAATCCTGTAACTTCTGCGGATGTAAAGTGGTCCTTGGAGCGTGTATGGAAAGATAAAGGACTGAAAAGTACAGTAAAATCTTACTACAAGGATATCAGTCATGTTGAGATTATTAATGACAGAACTTTTATTATCCATTGTAAAGGTCCCATGAACGATCTTCCTGCCTTAATGCGTACTTGGGGACATGTCTTAGACAGTAAAGTTGCTAAAACTAAAAAATATTCCGAAATCGCACGTAAAAGTTTTGGTTCTGGTGCCTATATACTTAAAAAATGGAGAAAAGGCCAAAGCTTTTTAATGGAAGCAAATCCAAAGTGGTGGGGAAATAGTAGATACCCTAACCGCCCAAAGACTTTAGAAATTCGCATTATCAGAGAAGCTACAACTCGAGTAAAAGCACTTACCACTGGAGAGGTTGATTTTGCAATGAGAGTTCCACCTCAGTATATTAAGCAAGTTAACGCAAAACCAAACTTAAAAATCCTCACAACTCCAAGTATACGTATTTATTATTATGGTTATTTGGGGCAGTATGGCGGTCCACTGGCTAATGTAAAAGTTAGACAAGCCTTGAATCATGCTATTAATACCCCGCTTATCATTAAAACTCTATTACATAATCGCGCTGATCCTTGGTTTCAAATGATCCATCAAGGAATGGCTGCTGGGTATAATCCTAATATGAAATCCTGGTATCCATTCAATTTAGCCAAAGCGAAAAAACTATTAAAAGAATCTGGTTATGGCAAAGGTTTTAAAATGGTAATTCTATCACCACGTAACGTAATTCCTGCAGATGCGGAAATGTGTGAAGCGGCGGCGAGTATGGTGAAAAAAATTGGAGTCGACGCCAGATGTGAAATTACCACAAAAAGGGTATGGAGAGGTAGTTTTAAGAAATTCAAGAAGGGGAAAAGAAAAGGGAACATGATGTTCCTATCTAGTTATGGAAATCAAGGAGGAGTTCCAGGAAATAGTTTCAGAGGAGTTATGGCTTGTAATGGAAAATGGAGCCCTCATTGTTTCCCAGAATATGAAAAAATGATAGACAAAGCATTAAGGACTGCAGACACTAAGTTGCAACAAAAACGTCTTGAGGCTGCAACTTGGTTCATGCACGACAAAGCTACGCATAAACCTATTGCAAAGAGTCATGATGTTTATGGTGTAAATACAAAAGTTCTAGATTACATAATGCGTTATGATGAAATGACAATGCCATGGAGTTTTGTAATGAAGTAGTTTTTAAAGTCCGATCAAATATTTTGGCGCGAAGGATAACGATTCTTCGCGCCATTTTTTTATTTGTAAATTTATAGTATATAGTAGAATTTTTTTATCTTAGAAAAACTTTGTAATATATTTCAATCATATAAGATTCACTGTAAAAATTGTTTTATGATGTAATGTATAGTTGGCAAAGTTGGAATTAACCCTATAGAAAATAGATTAGATTTAAAAGGTTATAACAAATGCATGTTCTGAGTTTTTATCAATTCAAATCGATTTCTAGCGACTTGTATTCTGCTAAAAAAAATATCATGAGTTTCTGCGAATCTAATCAGATGCTAGGAACTACATTAATAGCAAAGGAAGGCATAAATGGAACAGTTGCTGGTGAAAAAGAAGCAATAGAGGAATTTGAGAAACTTTTATATGAAATCGGATTTGACTCTTTAGAATCAAAACTTTCGCAAACAGATAAGGTTCCTTTCAAACGATTAAAAGTAAAAATAAAAAAAGAAATTGTAACTTTTGATAATCTGGGAGAGTTTGCAAACAATACAGGCACTTTCATTTCTCCTGAAAAATGGGAAAAGTTTATTGAACAAGAGGATGTAATTCTCGTCGATGTTCGGAATAAATACGAAACATCAATAGGGAAATTCAAGTCTGCCTTAGATCCGAAAACCGATAATTTCACAGAATTCAAATCATTCATAGAGATACAACTTGCAAACAAAAAGAAGAATAAAATTGCAACATACTGTACTGGTGGCATCCGTTGCGAAAAAGCTACCTCCTATATGCGAGATCTGGGATTTGAGAATATTTTTCAATTAAAAGGTGGAATATTAAGCTATCTAAACCAAAGAAAAGAAACCGACAAGACAACATGGCAAGGAGAATGCTTTGTCTTCGATGAACGCACTGCTCTCAAAGAACAATCGCAAGATGGCAGTTATGAACTATGTCATGGTTGCCGTCAGCCTATTACAGAAGAAGACAAACAATCTGAAAAATATGAAGATGGAGTTTCTTGTCCTTTATGTTTTGACAGTAGAAGTGAAGAACAAAAAAATTCCTCAAGAGAAAGACAGTTACAAATCAATCTATCCAAATCAAGAGAAAAAGAGAATTAGAAATTTTCAATTTGACCGGATAAAATCTCCCATTCCCTTAAATTATCTTTTAGAGCCAAAGAAACTTCTTCTTGACGCTTCAACACTTTGGACAATTCTTCCTTACTATCTTCTTCATACATACTACTCGAAGAGAGAATTTCTTTAATCTTTTCATCTTCAATCTCTAATTCTTCTATAGTCTTTTCAATTTCTTTTTGTTTTTTTCGAATCTCTTTTTTCTTGTTATTCGATAAGTTTGACACAATTTCCATCTCATCAGATATCTTACCTTTCTTCTCCTGTGTATCCGTTACATTCAAGTCTGCATTGTTTCTATGATTAGATATATTCAAAAGATAATTATCTAAAGTTTCATACATAGACTCAATTTTTTGATTTCTTAAAACCCAAAACTCCTCACAAACAGATTCTATTAAGTCTCTATCATGAGCAACTAAAATAAAAGTTCCACTATAAGACTCTAGGGCTTCCTCTAACGCAGTCCTAGAAGCCATATCTAAATGATTTGTTGGCTCATCGAGAAGAAGAAGATTCGCTCCAGACATAAACAACCTAGCAAGAGCAAGCCTCGCTCTTTCCCCCCCTGACAAAACAGAAACCTTTTTGTACACTTCATCACCTGAAAACAAGAACCCTCCTAAAAGCGATCTAATTGAGGTGTTGTTCATATTTTCAGGAGATACTTGCTTTGCAGATTCAAATATTTCCAAATTTTCATCTAGTCCATCTAGAGTATGTTGAGAAAAGTATCCGATTTTCACCCTGTCTCCAATTTCTACAATTCCTTCACTAGGAGAAAGTTCTCCTGACACCATTTTCAAAAAAGTAGTTTTGCCAGACCCATTAGGACCCACAAGTCCTACCTTACTTCCCCTTAAAAGAGTCTTATTAACGTTTGAGAAAATTGATTTTACATCAAATGACTTTGACATATTCTTTGTAATCAAAGTTTCGTTTGCGCAATTTGGAGGA
>CAYWAX010000159.1:0-4423 GCA_964456425.1 uncultured Nitrospinaceae bacterium
AAGGGGAAAAGAAAGTTTTTACGCTTAAAATTAAAAAAATTTCTGATATAAATTTATTGACTAAGAGGAAAAAAGAACATTCTTCAAAGAAGATTCATAAAGCTATTAAAAAAAAATTCAAAAAAAAATCTACATCTATAAAATCTAATATCAAGAAAAAACAAAATCCCAAATCTAATAAACTAGCTAAAAAAATTAAGATTCCGAAATCATCTATTTCGATTTCAAGAAAAGAAATTAAAGAAAACAAGAAGTCCAAAACGTCCAGAATAGCCAATAAAACCTTGAAACAAAAACCTTTAAAAATCTTCAAGAAAAAATATGTAAAAAAATCGAAAAAAAAGAGAGACTTAAGAGACATTAATAAACAAATAAAAAGAAAGAAGAAATCAAAGCACAACAAAAAAGAAAGAGTTTTCAAAACTCAGAAAAAAGCAGTTATTATTATAAAGAAAAATAGCAAATCATCTTTAGAGGCAATAAAAAGGAAAATTTCTCAGAAGATACAACAAAAACAGACATCTCTATATCCTGCTATTGCAATCAGAAATGGGATACAAGGTATTACAAAAATTGCATTTAAAATAACGCCGGATGGGAATCTTCAAAAGATCTCTATACGAAAGTCATCAGGAAATATCTTTCTTGATAAAGCATCATTAAAAGCCGTGTCTAGTGCTACACCATTCCCTTACTTAAAAGAACCTCTAAACATTTCAGTCAGATGGAGATTAGAGGATTAGAAATGAATAAATTAATTTGCTCTATTATGTATTTGACTTAGTTTTTTTCCTCTTCCGGCAGAGTATACCATACAACCTTTTGGATAATGATATGGACCATGTGGAACATCGCCACCACCATAGACATAATCTCCGGGCTTTAAGATTTTTCCATCAACGTGCATTTCACCCTCTAAAACAAGAGTAGAATGAAAATAATCATGTGTATGTCTGGGTTCAACATATCCAGCAGGAAACTTAACGAATTTATCAACACGCTCTGAAACTTCGTCTTCTGCCTCTGCAATAATTTTAACTTTAAGTCCTTCAGGAAGTCCCAAGATTTCCTCCCCATCCTGCCATTCAATTTCATCAGTATTGATAGGTAAAAAAGGTATCGCTTTTTCCATGTTTATTTCCCCCAATAAATTAAATAATTATGAATTCTTTAATAGCTCTAACTCTACATCAAAAGATTTCTGTGTAAACTTTTCTAACAAGGCTTTATGTGCAGAACTCCGACAATCTTCTCTGACCTTATCATTAAAGATCAACTGGGCTAGCGCTCTATTAAGTGATTCGTAATCTCCTTTCGGTACAAGTAGTCCATTTTCACCATCAGCAATAACTTCCTCTGAAATTGAGCCGAAACAAGATAAAACTGGGATGCCATAAGAAACTGCTTTCAATAAACCTACTCCGACTAGATCAAAATTAGAGGGTTCAACATATACCCAAGAATGTTGAAAAATTCTTTCTATATTTTCAATTTTATTGATTTTATTAAAAAAAATATCTTTCTCAAGTTGCATTCCTTTTAGGGCAAAACGGAAGAAAATACTCTTCGGTTTCTCTCCCAAAACTTGCAAAAAAATATCTTCAGTACCTGCGGCAGACTTAATATTCTTAAAAACCCGAAGAAACCCGATGAAATCTAAAACTGTAAGCTCTGGCTTTCCCAAAAAAATTATATTTCTGTTGGATTTAGTATCATCAGGTAAAAATTCATTTTTCTTTTCAATATAAGGTATTCTAAGAACTCTAATTTTTTTAGTAAAATCTTTATACAAATTAGAGATATTATTCTTTGAGATATCACTAGTAACCCATACCCATTTGGATGACTGAATAATTTTTTTCTCATATTTGATGACTTTTTTATATATTAAAGTTCCCAACTTGAATGGAAATTGAGAACTCTCAATAAAAGCTTTTTTGTTATCTAATATAGAATTAGAGATCCAGATACTATAAGGAAGACTAGATTGATAAAAAAAATATGCACTTTCAAACCATCTTCCAACAGCAATTCCAAAATTAAAATCCGATAAAATCTGATTAATTCTTTTCGAATTTTTGAAAAATTGATTCTTTAAAAAGTTCCATGGAAAAACAATAATGCGTTTACCTTCACTGTCTTCTTTTTGGGTCAGCTTAGCAACATTTTCTAACGAAATAATAGTGGGAGAAAAACCCTTATTTTCGAGTACTTCGTAAAGTACACTCGATAGGACCAAGCCTTCTGGTTCACTTTTTCGATTAATTACACTAATACAAATATTTTTATTGATTTTTTTAATCCAATATTGAAAGGGAAAAAGTAAATATATTAAGAAGAAAAAAATATATAATAGTTTTGACTAAAAAAATAGCCTAGATATATTATTGAATTTTCCCTTTTACTAGGAGTAATTCTGATGAGTTCTATTGTAGTCCCTGACGATTTTCCCTCTGTTGTTTCTGGAACCGAAATAGAAGAAAAATTAAACAAAATTGGACAAACCAAGATTTTTTGTTCAAAACCAAAAAATGATGAGCAACTTATAGAAAGAGTTCAAAATGCTGATGCAATCATAAATATCCGTGCTTTTTGCAAATTCGACAAAATCTTTTTTGAAAAAATCAATAAACTTAAAATAATCTCTATATGGGGTACCGGAACAGATCATGTAGACTTAGATGCTGCGAAACAAAAAGGGATAACAATAACAAACACACCCGGTGTTGCTGCAATTTCTGTAGCTGAACATACAATTACTCTTATGTTGTCTGCAGCTCGAAAAATTAATGAAAATGACTGCGCAATCCGTTCAGGAGATTGGCCAAGAGGTGAAATGATACAATTGCATGGAAAAACAATAGGAATAATTGGATTAGGTGCAATTGGCAAACAAACAGCTATCCTTGCAAAAGGAATCGGAATGAAAGTTATAGCATGGACTTTTAATCCTGATCAAGAATTTGCTAAAAAGATAGGCATTGAACTTGTTGAACTAAATGAACTATATGAAATTTCAGATGTAATCTCATTGCATATCAGACAATCACCCGAAACACTAAATTTGATTAATAAAGAAACTATTGAAAAAATGAAAAGAAGTGCCATAATTGTTAATACAGCACGAGGACCTATCATAAACGAGAAAGACTTAGTAGAAGCGCTTAAAAATGAAAGAATTTCGTGCGCCGGATTAGATGTTTTTGAAAATGAACCTCTAGTTAAACCAAATCATTTCAATGAGTTGAAAAATGTCGTTTTATCTCCACATAATGCAGGAATAACACCCGAAGTTACTAAAGCTGGATTAGAACTAACTGTTAATAATGTAGAGCAATTCTTTAATGGAACAAAACAAAACTTAGTCTGTTAAGAAATACAATACATACAATATAATTATCAATTAAAAACATATTGCTTATTAATCTTTTTTCTATTAAAAATGTTTTAATAATTAAAGTTTTGTCGGTTTAAGTTCTTCTGCCCAGAATCAAATCCTAAAATATTTATCGCCTGAAAAATAAGGAGTTCGTAAAATGAACAAAACGGGAGGGATGCTTCTTGCCGAGGTTATTGGTACTTTTGCTTTATGTTTTGTCGGTGCAGGAGCTATCATCGGTGGAAACGGATTACTTGCCATTGCTTTAGCACACGGCCTAATTCTATCTGTTATGATTTCTGCACTCGGTCCAGTTAGCGGTGGACATTTTAATCCTGCAGTTACAATTGGATTTGTAGTAACTGGAAAACAAGAAGCTAAAATGGGAGTCTTTTATATTGTTGCTCAACTATTAGGTGCAACATTAGCAGGCTATGTATTAACATTAATCTTTAGTCCAGATATTTGGATGAAGGCTAAATTGGGGACACCCACTGTTGCAACCGGAATAAGTTTTGGAACCGCTATTTTAATCGAAATAATTCTGACTTTTTTCTTAGTAATTTCAATTTGGGGAACAGCTGTAGATAAAAGAAGACCTGATATTGGCGGTCTAGGAATAGGTTTGACTGTTGCTGCTGATATTTTGATTGGAGGACCATTAACTGGAGCATCTATGAATCCTGCCAGAACATTCGGTCCTGCATTAGCTGGAGGTGGCTTTGACGGTATGAATCATCTTGTGTATTGGATTGGACCAATAGTTGGTAGTATTCTGGCTGCAATAATTTATAAAAACTTCTTTATGGAAAAAACCGATTAGTTTTTTTTCTTACTACCCCTTTCTTAAAAATCGAATAAGGGGTAGTAAGAATATCTATCATATTAGCTTATACGAGGAAGCAAACTCTTCTAATTTTTGTATGTTTTCTTTAGATGGTGAACACAAAGGTAATCTGAATTCAGGTTGCACTTTTCCCATTAAAGAAAGAGTAAATTTTGCAGGAATTGAACTTGGTGATTTACCAATTGGTTCATGGAGAA
>CAYWAX010000160.1:0-4415 GCA_964456425.1 uncultured Nitrospinaceae bacterium
TTTTTTTGGATACAGTTAATAAAGATAGCGTTTTATATACAGATGAAGGAGTACGTCACGCATATATACTTGGACACGATGCAACAATGCTGTTTATGCAAACAAACTCTTCTGGAGATTGGGCAATGGGAGAATACTGGGGACCTATTTCAAATGAAACTAGAGGATGGTTAGACCATCTTTCTACAGGAAAACCTTGCAATCATACTACTGCTAAAGAAGGCAGACAGACACTTGCAGTAACGATAGCGATAGAGAAATCGTCTAAGACTGGACAAACCATCAAATTAAATTCATAGTATTTTTCATTGAAGAATGAATCTATTTTCTACACAGGAGGACAGAAAAATGCCTATTTACAAAATCGCTGAAATGGAAGCGAAAAAATCTAAAGTCGGTCCTGCGACTGGAAAGTCTGTAGCCGGTGAACTAATAAAGGTAGGAATTGTAACGTATTTAGAAGGAGAAGGACCTCCACCTCATTTCCATCCAAACGAAGAACAGTTTGTTCTCGTTCTTGAAGGAAAAATGAGAAAAGTATTAGGAGATGAGGAAACAATTGTCGAAAAAGGAGACCTCATCCATATTCCTAGAAACACCAGGCACGGAGTATGTGCAATAGATGGACCTGCTACTTTCTTTGCAGCAAAAAGTCCTGTTGGAAATGGCGATATGTCCCAAGACTATAATAAAGCTTTAGATGCAGATCAGGTTATTGAAAAACTAGGAATTCAAAATTTGGACCCAAAATAAAAATTTAAAGGAAGAATAAAATGCCTATTTATAAAGAATCAGAAATGGAAGTACAAACTTCCGATAAAGTTGAAGGTCTTGAATTAAAATCTGTAGCAGGAGAACTTCTTAAAGTAGGATTTGTTACCTATCAAGAAGGAGAAGGACCTCCACCACACTTCCATCCAAACGAAGAACAGTTTGTTCTCGTTCTAAAAGGAAAGTTCAGAAAAGTCTTAGGAGATGAAGAAACAATTATAGAAGAAGGAGATTTAGTTCATATTCCTAGAAATACTAGACACGGCGTATGTGCAATAGATGGTCCTGCAACTTTTTTTGCGGTTAAAAGCCCGGTTGGAGACGGTGACTTAGCACAGGACTATAATAGAGCTACAGATGCAGAAGAAGTAGCTAAGAAATTAGGACTCAAACTAAATAGTTAAAGTTAATTGTTAAGTAATTTTAGATTAACTACCTTGTATAACTTATTGTTATACAAGGTAGTTTTATTTTTATGGAAAACTCGGGGGTGAAACTCTTCTGTTTGAAGCAGCTTGATAAGAAGAAGCAACCTTCAATATCAAATCTTCCCTTCCAGGCTCTGCCCTAAAGACTAGAGAAAACGGAAGTCCAGGCTCTGGAATTTTTGTTGATACTCCAGAGTAGGCAGCCTCATAACGTTTTCTGTCTTCGCTTAATACAAAGACAGGATCATATGCCGTAGTTACATAACCAGCAGGAACTAAAACCTCAGTTAAACCAGCATTAGGACCAAAGCGGGTTTCTAGCCTAATATTTTGCCAATGCCCTGGCTGACTCGCCCCTCCAATAATTGCAGGAGGAAATGGGGTATGCAATCTAACTAGAACATCCAATTTATTTTCTATAAGAACCATCATATCTACTCTACGAAGAAGTTCCCTCAACATGATACGCTCATTCACTCCTTGCCTATTTCCATGAGGATTTCTGGGATCTACAACTTCTTCCCAGTTTTTAAAGGACGCTCTATGATCATCTCCCCAAAATTTCGAACGTGCATTTAATGCAGGAAAATCAGAAAGAGTTTCTGTAAAACCTTTATCTTGCCAATCTTGCGCACGCCTCGTTAGATACTGAGGAATATGGAAACGGAAAGACATCGCAAGTTCTTGTTGCTGTATAGTGGCAATATCAAAATTAGAAGGAGGCTCCACTCTTCCCTCTGCCAGTTCTACAAAATAATCTATGGGCTTCATTGTTCCAGATCCAAACACTATCCCTGGCGCAAATTCCGTAGGAACAATCGAATCAGCAAACTCTTTATACAGAGGCTCACCTTTAGCATCGAGTCTAAATAGAATGTCTGGCATAAAAACAGGAACCAACTTGCAAAGTGCTTTCCTATAATCGGTTTCCATTGTTTCCAATTCAGGATCTTGCTGCCAAAGAGGATCTACTGATTCCACCAAGGTTGCTCCTAAGTGCGAATGCAACACTTCTTTCAATTCTATATTTGCAGCAGTCACAATAGGTTCTTCACTGATCGAGACAGGGTCATACACAAAAGATTCTCTTATAACTCCAATCCTTGTTCCTTCTAAAGAACCTTTATCTCCTGACTGCCCAACATGCTCGACAAAAGAAGTATCAAGTACCGATGAGCGAGGTATGGTAGTAAAAGGATCTCTAGGATCATAGTAACCGTTTTCCTCATCTTTCAGAGAATCCAGTACTTTCGCGCAGTCTACAATCGTCCTGCACATAATTCCGCTTCTATCACAGTAAATATCTGCACCAATAGCCCCTCCATCAAACCCAAGCATAGCTTTATGTGGAAGAATCAAAGATACCGAATTATGATTAGAAGGCCCTCTACAAGAGGCTCTGGTTTCTTCACCTAAACTAGCCATCACGAGATTGGTACTGACAGACACTGCAGAACCAGAACTAGACCCTAAAGAAGCAGCTCTTGTAGTATCGTAAGAATTAGAAGGATTTCCGCCCCATGTTGTTCTTTGATAACCAAGAACAGAAGGTAAAATCTTATCGGGATGGTTTTTCCCGCCAGGATTATCGGCACGACCGTTATATTCTGTACTCACCGATTTAGCATAGATAATCGCGCCTTTCTTCCGAAGCTGCTCCACGAGGATATGATCCCTCGCAGGAAAATCCATATCGTACGCGGCATCTCCCCCGCCCGTAGAACGCATATCCTTGGTATCAAAAGGATCTTTAAAGGAAAATACAACTCCGTACATAGGCATCTTTTCAAAGTCTGGATTAGTCCCGTATTCTTCGTCTAATTCCTGAGCCCGCTCCAGCGCATCGGGATACTGTCTAAACATTTCACAAGCAGGAGGTGCACCAGGAGGCAAAGGACCTTCTGATGGATGCTTATCGAACTCCCCTTTACAAGTCGCAGAACGCTCTCCCCTAATATTTAACGTTGCAAGTGCATTGACCTGCCCTGCATCAGGAATTCCCGTAATCATCCCAAACTGCTGAAAAACTTCTGGATCAGAAGAAGTAGCTTCCATTCTTCCGTATTCAATTGGAGGACCTTCATACTTATCTAGGTCAGGCAAGACAACTGAAGCTTTCACCGTATCTGTCGGAAACGATAATTCCGACTGAGCTCTCTCCACACCTGGAACTTTCTCTACGCTTTCGCCATTCTCTGTCACCAGCATACTTGAAACACCGTTATACTTGCGTGCTCTCTCTATATACTTTTCTACAACCTGCTTGCAGGTTACTTCTCCATTTCGGATAGCGTTATGGAGCTGTTCTATCGTTGCTTCTTCAAGCTTAAAAGATTTGTCGCTCATAGATTTTTATTCCTCAAATTCTTTATTTACAATCACTCTGTCAATGAAATCAATAACCGCTTTTTCATCCTTGGTAAATTTATTCCAATATTCCTCTGATTCCTTTTTAGTCATACAAGAATGTATTTTATCTTTTTTTTTCGTACTATCAATTTCATCTTGCACTTCTTTTTGACTAGCAGAATGCCCGTTAGCTTGATTAAATTTTCGTGCAGCTGGCGAGAATTGATAGTATTTCTCATTTTGCTTTTTCATTTATTTAATTTCACTCTCTTTCATAATCTGTACAATTATTTCAAAACTCATTATCTGGCTTGCTTTCGATTCCATAGTTATTTTCAACAAATTTATCTTTACCCTATAGAACGTTGAAATTTTTAATTTTACGAGCGTGACCAAAATAATAATGATTTTTTAAATATTTGTCGAACTTGTAACTCTCTGCTTTGATAAAGTATGATTTTATAAACAACATCTCAAATAACTTTTTAAAGTGGGGAATATTAGAAAATGAAGAAGATTTTCTATTTCGCATTTACAATGCTGGCAGTGGCTTCTTTCTTATTATCTACGATACCAACTTCTACACAAGCTGCTAGCTTCTCCGATGGCTTATCTGCATTCAACGAAGAAGATTACGAAACCGCTTTTAAAATATGGGAGTCTCTCGCTAGAAAAGGAAATCCTAAAGCACAGTTTAGACTAGCAACTATGTACCGCAAAGGGAGCGGAGTTTCAAGAAACCATAAAAAAGCGATTAAATGGTTTCTCCTTCTTGCCAAACAAGAAAACAAAGGAATTCCTGAGCCTTTTAGAGCACAAATGAATCTTGGCTATTATTATTTAAGGGGTGAGAGCGTAGAAAAAAAC
>CAYWAX010000161.1:0-4410 GCA_964456425.1 uncultured Nitrospinaceae bacterium
CTTCAATCAAAGCGTGAACAACTGCTTGACCGGCATGCATTTTTTTCTCTTCCATTACTTTCCTTTCGATGAATTTTGCCCTTTATAAATAATCGTACACCTTCAACGCAATTCAAAAGATATTTATATTTTGAAAAGTGGTAAGTGTTATATATATTACTTGTAAGCACTTTATAAAACTACCTACTATAAAGGAATTTTTCTTTCATTATAAGTTGAGATTAAAGGCATATTTATGATCTTTAAAAAATAATAGGTGAAAATATGAAAATACTTCGTTTTGACAAAGATAGGATTGGAATTATCAAGAATGAAAATTTTGTTGTTGATGTAAGTGAGATAATTCAAGATCGTGAAATTAAAGGAGAACAAACTGTTATCGAAGAAGTCATTTCTAATTATGACAATTTGAAGGAAGAAATTGAGAATCTTGTAAATAAAAATGAAGGGAAACCTCTTAATCAAATAGATATTCTTGCTCCAGTTCCCAGGCCGAGTAAATGTATTGGTGCGTTTCTAAATTATCTGGATTTAGGAAGAAGTGTTGAGATGCTTCCATTAGAATTTTTCTATAAAGACAATACTTTGCTTGGGCCAAGCGGAACTATAAAATTAGTTGATGTTCCTGAGGTAACGGAATTTCAACCTGAAGCTGAATTAGCATTTGTTATGAAAAAAAACGCTAAAGATATAAATGTTGAAGATGCGATGGATTATGTTTTTGGATATGTTCCGTTTTTTGATATTTCAGTGCGTGGAATTACACGTTACACTCGTTTTTTGACAAAAGGTCAAGCTACCCATGGACCTTGTGGTCCTTGGATTGTTACTAAAGATGAGATTGCTAATCCGCATAAATTGAACGTGAAATCCTGGGTTAATAGTCAAATTGCTCAGGATTATAGTACAGAGCATATGGCACATAAAATTCCAGATTTAGTTGCATGGGCGAGCCGTTTTGTTGAATTGCGAACTGGTGATGTGATTGCTACAGGAACATATCATGAGGGCAGGAAGCCAATAGTTGATGGAGATTTTTTAGAAATTCAAATTGAAGGTATTGGCAAAACTGGATTTTATGCGGAAGGTTTTAACTCAAAAATTGATTCTTCGAATTCTGAATCTAGCGCTGGTCCTGCACCTGCACCGGGAGTGAAAGATTCTTCTAAAATAACAAAGATTTGACAAACTGAAATTTCTATATAAAACAAGGACCCGATCTGTTGGATAAAAAAAATATTTGCCTTAATTTTGATGTTGCTATTGTAGGAGCTGGTTTTTCCGGTTTGTCTCTACTTTATCATTTAAGAAAAAAAGGTTTTACTGCTAGGGTAGTAGATATCGCTAAAGATGTTGGTGGTACTTGGTATTGGAACCGGTATCCAGGGGCAAGATGTGATACTGAAAGTATGCAGTATTCCTATAGTTTTTCAGACGAACTTCAACAAGAATGGAATTGGTCTGAGAGATATGCAACCCAGCCAGAAATCTTGGAGTATATTAATCATGTGACTTCACGTTTTGATTTACGAAAAGATATTTCCTTTAGTACTAGAGTTACAACAGCATCTTTTAGCGAAGAATTGAACCAATGGTTTATTGAAACGGATAGAGATCTGCAAATCAAGTCAAATTTTCTGGTGATGGCAACAGGATGTCTCTCTTCCCCTTTTTATCCAGAAATAAAAGGTCTTAAAAATTTCAAGGGTTCTATATGCCATA
This sequence comes from uncultured Nitrospinaceae bacterium, assembly GCA_964456425.1. Taxonomy (GTDB): domain Bacteria; phylum UBA8248; class UBA8248; order UBA8248; family UBA8248; genus UBA3496. The sequence continues at coordinate 1,723 of CAYWAX010000161.1, forward strand.
CTGGACGTTGGCCGCACAGTAATGTTGAATTTAAAGGAAAGAAAATAGGAGTTATAGGTACAGGTTCTTCGGCAATCCAATCTATCCCAGTGATGTCAAAAAATGCAGAGCATGTTTATGTTTTTCAGAGGACTGCAAATTTTGCAATACCTGCTCATAATGGACCTATTCCTCAGGAGAAAGTAAATCATGTGAAAAGTATCTATCCTGAGATTAGAAAAAAAGCGAAAGAGTTATATGCTGGTTTTTACCAAACATATAATGATAAATCTGCCTTAGAGGTATCTGAGAAAGAGAGAAATGAAGAATATGAAAGACGTTGGCAACATGGAGGGCTACCTTTTTTTGGTGCATTTACTGATTTGACTTTTGATGCAAATGCGAATGAAACTGCTGCAGAGTTTGTTCGAACTAAGATTAAGGAAATAGTAAAAGATCCTATTATAGCTAAAAAATTATCACCTCAAACTGTTATTGGTTGTAAAAGGTTATGTGTAGATACGGATTACTATGCAACTTTTAATCGTGAGAATGTCTCTTTAATTGATATTAAAGAGAGTCCAATTGAGAAGATCGCTGAAAGAGGGGTTATAGTTTCCGGTCAATTGTATGAAATTGATTTGCTTGTTTTGGCTACAGGTTTTGATGCAATGACGGGATCAATTCTAAAGATTGATATTCGTGGGAGAGGTGGAAAGTCTATACAAGAGAAGTGGAGTGAAGGTCCTAAAACATTTCTTGGTCTAATGACTGAAGGATTTCCTAATTTTTTTATGATTACAGGACCTCAAAGTCCATCTGTTTTAACAAATATGTTAACTAGCATAGAGCAACATATTGATTGGATTTGTGATTGCCTTATCTTCCTAAGAGAACAAGGAATAAAAAAGATTGAACCGAAAAAAGAAATCGAAGATAACTGGGTTGAACATTGTAATACACTGGCTTCGGAAACACTTCGTTATAAATGTACTTCTTGGTATCTCGGCGTGAATATTCCTGGAAAACCTAGAATTTTTATGCCTTATGTGGGTGGATTTCCTATGTATAAAGAAAAATGTGATGGTGAAGCCCTAAATGGGTATCATAGTTTTGAATTAGCGTAGAATTCATTTTATTTGAGTTGTTCAAATATATTATCTTGGAGTTAAATCTTGAATACGAAGACAAGTTGGTATACATATTTTCCTTCGGATCTAAGATGGTCACGTTCAATTTGCTGGATGATTTCTTGTGCTAGATGGGGAGGTTCGGAAATTGGAGAAGTTGACCAAGTTTGCCGTCGGTTATCACAAAAAATTGGTAACGATTCTCATTGGTTACGTGAATGGTCAAGAATGGGAGAAAAACTTTTTATTCTTGCAAAAAGTGAGGAAAAGAAAGGTCATTCTCTTACTGCAGCTTCACACTATCTTAGAGCCTGTTACTATTTCCAAATGGGAGAAAGATTAGTTTCTCCTAAAACTGAAAAATCTATGTCCATTTATAAGAAATCTTTAGATTCCTTCAAAAATTATTATAAATTAGTAGACCGTCCTATAATACAAAAAGTAGAAGTGCCATATAAAAGAAAAAAAATGCCTGCATATTTTGTACGTGCAGAAAATACGCAGAAAACGAAATGTCCTACAGTAGTTTTTTTTGATGGAAGGGATGTAACGAAAGAGATTCAATTCATCTGTGGGGTAAAAGATATAGTGCGAAGAGGTATGAATTGTCTAATACTCGATGGCCCTGGGACTGGAGAATCAGTACGTTTTAGAAAGCTTTATTTGCGTCATGATTATGAATTAGCCGGAAGTGCAGCTTTTGATTATCTTGAAACAAGAAAAGATGTAAATACAAAAAAAGTTGGTGTTCTTGGAATAAGTCTTGGTGGATTTTATGCTTCTAGAGTTGCGAGTTTTGAGCATCGATATAAAGCTTGTGTGGCTTGGGGTGCGAATTGGGAATATCAAAAAACTTGGAAAATAAGAGGAGTTCCTGCACACTCTTATATGGAAATTATGAATGTAGAAACTGAAGATGAAATGCAAGCAGAATTTGAGAAATTTTCTTTGAAAGGGGTTGTCCATAAAATGAAGTGTCCTTTTCTTCTTACTCATGGAGCTAATGATAATATGGTTCCGATGAGAGAGGCTCTGGCTCATTTTAGGGCTGTTGGTTCCTCAGATAAAACATTTCGTGTTTTTTCTAAAAAAGAAGGTGGTGCAGAGCACTGTCAACTAGATAATATGACATTAGGTACTAGCTTTATTTTTGATTGGTTACAAACTAAGTTGAAATAATCTAATAAAGGAGATGAGAATGGAAAAACCTATCGATGGGTTTGAAACGTCTAGTGAAATTGGAAAACGTGTTATTGATCAACCAGAACTTCCTCCACAAGGTTTAGCTACAGATTCCGAAGTTTATACCGAGGTAGTTGAAGGTCAGATACAACTTAAAAGAGGGACCGTTAGACATTTTGAAGTGTTTTGTGATGAACAAGACAGAATAGGCGGAACTGATAAATATCCATCTCCGATGTCCTATATGGCAATGGGAACTGGTTTTTGACTATTAACTCAAGTTGCGCGGTACGCGCATATGATGAAAATTGAAATTGAGAAAGCAAGTGTGAAGGTTAGATTTCGTAAATTGTTAGGAGGTTCCGTACTAAAAGGTACTGTTTTCAACAAATGGGAA